>CAMPKL010000195.1 GCA_946887065.1 uncultured Bryobacterales bacterium | reverse complement strand
TAGGCAATCTCCAACTCTTCCAAAACCTCGGCCGCCGCCTTCATGACCGGCAAATCCGAATCGCTGCCCATAATAATCCCGACCAACGGCCGGTTACCCGCTGCTGACATCCAACTCTCCTTGTTGTTTTTTCTATTCGCCAGGCTGGACGACAGGCTTCCCTGCTTCCTTCCAAGCGGTGATTCCGCCGTACTGAATCGGCTCCGTGTAACCCGCTTCGCGCAAGATGTCAGCCGCTGTCGATGCGCGTCCGCCGCGCATGCAGTAGGTGACGATCTCCTTGTCCTTGGGCACTTCGCTCAGCCTCGCCTCAAGCTGGTCGATCGGGATGTTGACGGCGCCGGCGATCATGCCGTGCTCTACCAACTCCTCCGGAGTGCGCACGTCCAAAAGGTATAAATCTTCCCCCGCATCGAGCCGCGCCGCTACGGCCTCGACGTCCATTTCGACCGCCGCAGGAGCCGCAGGCTCTTCGGCCGGCGCTTCGGCAGCGGGCGTTTCGGCGGCGGGCTCCGTAGCCGAACACGCCCAACACCCAATCGCGAGAATCGTTGCCAGTATCGTTCGGGTCATGAATTCATCTCCTCTCCGTCGAATCGTCTAGGCCGCTTCCGCCCTTTCATTGCCGCGAAGGAAGTCTAGAAACTCGCGGGCGGTTCGCGACAACTTCCTCTTACGGTTTAGCAAGATACCTACCGGCCGCACCAGCCCCGCCGCCTGAATCGGAATCGCAACGAGGCGTTGTTCGAGCACTTCCTGGCGCACAGTCCGCTCGGGCAGGATGCTCACGCCTTGGTTGATCGACAGGGCCTCTTTGATCATTTGGATGTTGTCGAACTCAAGCTGCACAATCCTAGAGATGCCGTGTTCGCGAAAGAAGCGATCCAAGGCCTTGCGAATCGACAGCCCCTGATCGAAGCTGATGAAGTCCCGTCTGGCCAAATCCGACGGCACAATCGTTTTTCGCTTGGCCAGTTCGTGCTCCGGATGGCAAACAAGCACCATCTGTTCCGTCCGCCAGTCGATCACGCTCAGAGCCTTGCTGGGAGTCGGATAGCTGACCAAACCGAAATCGACTCGGTCGTCCAGCAAAGCCTCGTATATCTTGTCCGGGCGCATGAACTCCAAGTGAATTTTCGTCTCAGGATGCATCTGCAGGAAACGCTCCCGGTACTGTGTCATCTCATACAAACCGATCGAATAGATCGACGCGACATGCACGCTGCCGGACAAAACGTTCTTGTGAATCTCAAGATGCGCTTCCATCTCCTCGTGACGGCGCACGATGTCCCGGGACGCCTCATAGTAGATTTCGCCGGCGGACGTCAGCGTCAAGGGCCTGGTGGTTCGGTCGATGAGAACTACGCCAAGCTGCTTTTCGAGCGCCTTGACCGTCTGACTCACGGCCGACTGGCTAATGCTGTTGAGAGTGGCGGCTTGCGAGATCGATCGGGACTGGCCGATGTCTCGAAAGACTTTAAAATGGGCAATACTCACGGGTTGGCTACATAAGTATAGCTTATTCCATGGAGCGGCGTGCGCAGGAGTGTTTTTTATCGCACCACCATATTGAGCAACTTGTCGGGGACATAGATCACCTTAGCGACGATCTTGCCTTCCAAATGGCGCGCGACATTCGCGTCCTGTCGCGCGGCCGCCTCTACAGCTGCCTGATCGGCGCCCTTTGGAACCGTCACTTTGCCTCGCATCTTGCCGTTGACCTGGACCGGGACTTCCGAGGCCTCTTCGACCGTCAAATCGGCCCGGAATTCGGGCCAGGCCACATCGAGCACTGGACCGTTCTCGCCCAGCTCCTGCCAGAGTTCCTCGGCCATATGCGGCGCGAACGGCTCCAACAGCAGGACTAGTTTACGCAGCGTCTCGGCCAGCACCCCAGGCGAGAGTTCCGGCTCGCGGGCGTAGAGGTCATTGGTCAACTCCATCACCGCCGCCAGAGAAGTATTGAAGTGCCAGCGCGACTCAAAGTCGCCGGTAATCTTCTCGATCGTCTGATGCAGCTTGCGCAGAATGGCCTTGTCCGCTTCGTTGGCCGCTTGCGTCGTCGGCGCGGCGCCGGAGTCGGCATTACGCGTGACCACGCGGAACACGCGCGCCAGGAAGCGCGACATGCCTTCGACGCCGGAGTCCTGCCAATCCAGATCCTTATCCGGCGGCGCGGCAAACAGCGAAAAGGCTCGCGCCGTGTCCGACCCGTACTTCTCGACCATCTCCTCAGGGCTCACCGTATTGCCCAGGCTCTTGGACATCTTCGCCCCGTCCTTGATGACCATGCCCTGCGTGAATAAGCGCGTGACCGGCTCTTTCCAGGTGACCAAGCCCAGGTCGCGCATCACCTTGCTCCAGAAGCGGCAGTAGATCAAATGCAAAACCGCGTGCTCGACGCCGCCGATGTATTGATCGATTGGGAACCAAGCCGCCGCCGCTTCCTTCGCAAATGGGGCCTTGTCGTTGTGCGGATCCGTGTAGCGGTAGAAATACCACGACGAATCGACGAACGTGTCCATCGTATCGGCCTCGCGTTGCGCATCGCCGCCGCACTTGGGACACTTCACGTTCACGAATTCCGGCACTTGCCGCAGCGGCGACTCGCCCACTCCCGTTAACTGAACATTGCTCGGCAACAGCACCGGCAGATCCTCTTCGGGCACGGGCTGCACGCCGCACTTCGCACAGTGGATCATCGGAATGGGCGTGCCCCAGTAGCGCTGCCGCGAAACGCCCCAATCACGCAAGCGATAGGTGATCGCGCCTTCGCCGAAACCCTTCTTTTCCGCGAAGGCCGTCATCTGCGCTTTAGCCTGGACGCTAGAGAGGCCGCTCCATTCGCCGCACACGGCCGCGATGCCGTACTCGGCATAGGCTTCGGTCATGTCCTCGGCCCTCGGCAACGCGCCTTCCAGCGGTTTGATGACCGGCACGACAGGAATGCCGAACTTGCGGCAGAACTCAAAGTCTCTTTGGTCGTGGGCCGGCACGGCCATGATCGCGCCGGTGCCGTAGCCCCACAGCACAAAATTGCCGACCCAGATTGGAGCCTTCTCGCCGCTATACGGGTTTATCGCGTAACGCCCGGTAAAGAAGCCGTTCTTTTCTAGGTCGTCATTCTGCTGGGCTTGCTGCTGAGCGATCAGAGGTTTCGCCTGATCCTCCAGGCCAAACCTTGCTACCCAAGGATGCTGCGGCGCCAGGATGACGCACGTCGCGCCGAATATGGTGTCGACGCGCGTGGTGAAGACGCGAACCTTTTCACTGGAGCCCTCGAGCTGAAAGTCGACTTCCGTGCCCTCGGACCGTCCGATCCAGTTGCGCTGCATGGCCACGACGCGATCGGGCCAGCCTGCTTCAATTTCTTTGAGATCGTCCAGCAACTGATCGGCATAGGCCGTCGTCTTGAAAAACCACTGGTCCAGTTCTTTCTGCTCGACCGGCGTCGTCTCGTGCCGCCAGCAGCAACCGTTCACCACCTGCTCATTCGCCAGCACCGTTCCGCACTCTTTGCACCAGTTGACGCGGCTCTTCTTGCGGTAGGCCAAGCCCTTCCTCCACATCTGGATGAAGAACCATTGGTTCCAGCGGTAATACTCCGGCTCGCACGAAGAGATCTCCCGATCCCAGTCGTAGCTGAAACTGAAGTAGCCCAACTGCCGCTTCATGTTCTGGATATTCGAGCGCGTCCAAACGCCGGGGTCCATCTTGTTCTTGATGGCCGCGTTCTCAGCCGGCAGTCCGAAAGAATCCCAGCCCATCGGATGCAGCACGCGGAAACCGCGCATGCGCTTGTAGCGCGCCAGCGCATCGCCGATCGAATAATTCCTTACATGCCCCATGTGCAGCGTGCCGCTGGGGTAAGGCAGCATCTCCAGCACGTAATACTTCGGCTTGGAGGAGTCGGTGGACGTTCGGTACAGGCCTGCATCCTGCCAGGTCCTCTGCCACTTCGGCTCAATTTCTAGTGGTCTGTATGACTTCTCGGGCATTTCGTATTTTGGTGCGAACGCAGCTCTTGGGATTAGTCGATCGACACGCCGGGCAGGCCGTCGATGCTCTTCTGATTGTTCTTGGCGATGTACTCGTTCACGCCCGTGGGACCCTTCTTGGCGGCCCAATCAGTCAACGTCGTGCGGTTCTCTTCGAAGGCATAGCGCGGAACGCCGTAGCCGCAGGAGTCTTGCACGCGGGCAATGTGCAGCACGATGATCGAACGCTCGCCGGGCATTTCAGGGAAACGGGCGCGCATCGCCGGCCATTGAGCATCGCTGCGTTCGATCACCTCGCCTTCGCCCCATAACCGTAAAATACGCGGCGGGCCCTCAAAGGCGCAAAACATGATGATCAAACGGCCGTTCTGTTTGACATGAGCGATGGTCTCAACGCCGCTGCCGACTATGTCTAAGTAGGCCACCGTCTCCGGGTCGATCACGGCAAACGCATCGAGGCCCTTCGGAGACAGGTTCAGCAAGCCGTCCACTGCCGTCGGCGCGGTGGCAACGAAGAAGACACGCTGTTTCTGGATCCACTTGACGTTCGTCTCGTCAAGCGCCGTGAACGCTTTCCCCATGCGTTCATTGTGCCAGGGTCTTTAGCGTTTCGGTGTTGCGCCGATGGGTTCCGTCCTGGCCACGCGGCGTTTCTAGGATGAACGGCTTGCCTCGTAAAGCCGGGTGATTGACGATACGCCGGAATGCCTCAAGACCGATCTGGCCCTCGCCGATGTTCTCGTGACGGTCCAGATGCGATCCGAACTTCGCCTTCGAATCGTTGGTGTGGACGAGTTTCACATGCTCTAGGCCGGTCGCGGCGTCGATCGCGCGCAGAGTCTCGTTTAGCCCCGCAGCCGTTGAAATTTCATATCCGGCGGCAAACAGGTGGCAAGTATCGATGCAGTAGCCGACCGGCGCGCCGGGAGCCTCGGCGCGTATCGCCGCCCGGGCCGCCGCTAACTCCTCGAACGTGCGTCCGAGTGAGTTGCCGCCGCCCGCGGTGTTCTCGAGCAGCACTTCCAGGCCGTCCCAATCCACGCCCTCGACTGCTTTGGCGAACGACTCCGCCAAAACGGCGATCGCCGATTCTCGCTCCTGTCCCTTTGCGCTGCCCGGATGAAAGACCAAGTAGTCCGCGCCGACCGCAATCGCCCGCTGCACCTCGTCACGGAATCCCTGGATGGATTTATCCCGGTTGGCTTCGTCCAAGGCGGCCAGGTTAATCAGGTAACTGCCGTGAACGGCCAAGGGCCAAAGATCGTGCTGCTTGCGCAGCCGCTTGAGGTCTTCGATCTGCCTTCGTTCGAGCGGCGGCGTCTGCCACATCCGCGGACTGCGCGTGAAAATCTGAAAACACGAGCAGCCCAACTCAATCGCCTCGCGGGCGCTGTTATCCAACGATCCGGCGATGGATGTATGCGCTCCGAGGCGCCGTTTCTTTTTCGGCATCAGAGGTCGACGTCGCCTTCGTACTCAATGATGGCATCGACCAGGCCGATCTCCACGCGGCGATTCGCGCGGCGCGCTTCCTGCGTCGCTCCTTCCACACGAGGAGTCGACTCGCCGAATCCACGAGCCTCGATGACGTCCTTCGGAATTCCCGCCTGCACGAAGTAGTCGCGAACCGCCGCCGCACGGCGCTGCGACAGGTCTTTGTTATAGATCGCGGGGCCTTGGTCGTCGGTGTGTCCATCCACATACAAGCGGTAGCCGTGAGACGACAGCAGCACGCCTGCGATCCGGCTAAGCAGTTCACGGTCCTGGTCGCGGATCCGCGGCGAGTCGAACTCGAACCGCAGAGCCTCCTCGCCTAAACGCATGACCATGCCTAGAGGCGTCCGCTCGGTTTCGACAATTGCGGCAAGCGCGTCGCGCATGCGGTCCAGTTCCCGGCGCCGGGCGGCCCGCAAGTTGTCCAAGCCTTCCTGCATACGCGCGGCTTCGGCTTCCGCCCTGGCTGAATCGCGTTCCGCGCGTTCGGCCAACTCGCGTGCCAGCTCGCGTTCCCACTCGGCTCGTGTCCGTTGACCTAGCGCTTCGCCCAACAGTTTCTGTGCCTCGAAGGCCTGATTCTTGGCTTCCTCGGCCAAGTCGGCATAGTCAGCGGCCCGTTCCGTGACCGCAACTGTTTCTGAGCGCAACTGGTTCTCGCGCCGGTCAGCTCGATCGATCCGCTGTTCGAGCCGCTCGACGCGGGCGGCAAGCAAGTAGAGAACGATACCGGCGGCCGCAAGCCCAAAAAATCCGCCCGCCAAAACGAGCGACGACTGCTTGAGTTCGCGCTTGTCGACCATCGCGCCTCTATTCTCTCAACTGAACCAGAATCGGTCTAATTCTCGATGCGATACAGCGCTGTGTCGCTGCGCAGGAACATCGCGCCGTCAGCGAATGCCAACGATGCCAGCGTATTGCCGTTCACCCTATTGCTCGCCGCCTCGACATACTGATCCGCCGATTGAACAATCGTCGTCTCACCGGTTTCATTCAAGAAATAGACGCGGCCGTCCGCCAACACCGGCGACGCTGCATAGGTTCCCGGTAGTCTCTGCCTCCACAACTCGCGCCCGTCCAGCGCGTTGATGCATGAGGCAATACCGTTGTCGCTCACGATATAGATGCGTTCGCCGTCCAACAGCGGAGAAGAGATCAGCGGCACGCCCCGATTCACCTGCCAAGCGATATGCGTCGCCGTCACGTCGCCTTCTCCATCCGGACGGATCGCCAACAGCAGCGGGCCGTAGAAGCCTGTCGTCAGATAGACCATGCCATTGCCGTA
>CAMPKL010000194.1 GCA_946887065.1 uncultured Bryobacterales bacterium | reverse complement strand
AAGCGGCGTGCGGATGCGGCGCGTGTTCAGAGCATCCTTGAGCCTCAAAACGAGGCGGCGCGCGCAGAGTGGCGCGCGGCCAAGCGCGAGCAAGAACGCAGAAGGGCGGAAGCGACGGAAAGCCAGAAAACGGATCACTTCGCCCGCTGTTTTCTACTTGCCTTGCTGGCCACGGCTCTCCTTTTCTTAGGCCAGTGGTTGTGGGCCAACTCAGCGGCCTGAGCGACTAGGCCCGGCCCTTAGGGTAAAGTCTTGGCGGCTAGCGCGGAACTGGCCCCATTTCAGATCTCTCCGGCCTGCCCGAAACTGGCGTTGCAGTCAATCCAGCCTCTCAATTTCGGTAACTCGGCGGACCAGTCAGACAATGGCGGGGCCGTTCTGCTAGGCTACTGCACAGCTAAGAAACGCTGGTCCTCCCCCGACATCACAGCGTCCAACGGTTAGAACCCAATTCGCCGTTTTTCATCATTTGAGCGGATTGGCTTCCCCGCACTCGTGACGCCTCGGCGCATGCTCTGTTGCGATCTGCTCGCCCGTTCCCCAGCATGCGCCTATGACATCCTCTGGTCTCCGTGAACCGACGTACCTGCGCCCATCAGACGATTCAGACGCCGCGGTTCCTTTCCGCAGAGTTCCACGCGTCTGCCGATGTCACCCTCTCGGTGAAAACGTGCCAACGACTATACTCGGCGTTCCGGGCGACCATAGATATTCCGACTCTTGGATCGACGGGTTCGGCGCTGAGATCGCTGCATCCGCCGTTGTTAAGGACATATCTGCCGGCGGCTTCTGCATCGAGGCAGTTTACCAGCGACCCACGGGATCAAGACCCAACTGTGAAAAACCGGAAGCACTTGATGCAGTGCGTCGTTCGTCACGTCAGTCGCGGAACGGCTGGTTCTATCACGGGCTACAGATCGTACCTTTGCTGGTCGAGCGTGCGACAGATCGCCGCTTGATAGCCTTTGGCTCGGTTCGGCGGGCGATTAACGGCCGGAAGGCCAGTTTGAGAGCCTCAATGGTCGACCGGCCATCATCGCGCCAGCAGTACCGCCAATGAAACCGCTCCGATTTACCGCAGCCCTAGTGGCCCCGTTCTGACCGCCGCCGTTCCGAACCGTGTCGCCAGGCCCAGGAACGAAGCGAGGTTTTCCGGCACGCCCGACTCCCAAGGACCGTCGTCACTCTCCAGCGCCTTTTTCTGCGGCCGCGAGAACAATCCTAAGATTGTCGAGAGACCTTCGATGATTGCTGCCGTCCGAGGCAGCCATCACCTCAACGCCGATCAGCCAGCCCCGAGGAGTCTCCTTCACATGACGGACGATGCACTGGAGAGAGCCTTCCGCAGTCTCCACCGAGATCAGTTCTCCGCGTGAAAGTTCTCGCTCCAGCAAAATGCCGAATCCACCCGCAGACACGTCCTTCACGATGCCGAGAGCATCGTACAGCGGACCCGGCCCCGCTTGCCAATAGACTCTGACGCCCAGATTCGCCGCAACGCGTCGGTGCTTCCTTTGTTCCCGTTTCGGAAGGTCGCTCGACCCAGTCGCGACTCCGGATCCATCCGGCGAATGATCAGACGTCATCGGATTCCTCGTTACCTTCAGCTGTAGGATCTCCCTTCTTGCGCGAAGGCTTCGAAAGAATGTCGGAGGGACCCAACCGGCATTCTGCTTTCGTGGTCCCGCTCCGGCACCAGTCGCTCAAGCATAGGAATGGTTCGGTCATCGGCTCTTTGTCGTTTCTCAATTCGCGCAACGCTGCGTTCAGCGTTCCGGTCGGTCTTTACTCCCAACGGGAGCAGGCCTTTAGAGACGATCCGGGCCCCGTCGGAGTCTCCGCCCGAAGCGGCCAGGATCGCCTAGTTCGCTAGGCTCCGGGGAGAGCAGCTCACGAACTGCCCTGAGCCTAGTCGGAGGGGCCAAAAATGTCAGCTAGGAAGGGTCCTGGTTTTCGTCCCGCGGGCCAGATTAGAAGCCGCATGCCTTATCGGGAACGCGACTGTGAAGTTGTGCATTGTGTATTCCGTGTCTCCGGGCTGTCGGCACGTGTAGCCCGCGCCGCTTCAGTTGACCTTTGAATTCCTCGTGCCTGAGTTGAGTCATTTTCTTTGGGGGCTCGGGCACTGCTGCCCATTCGCCATAGCAGTCACGCTCCCTGCCGGTTGGCTGCGCACGATTTCACGGTCCGTCGAACGCCCTCCTCTGGCCCGCCGTCGTGCCAAGTGCTCAAGCACAGCTATTGCCTCGTTGATCGCTGCTTTCTCGTCCTTCAGCTTCTGAAGCATCTGGGTCGTTAGGTCCACGGTTGATGTCCTCCGCTACGATTTGGCTATGCGTCCCGCTCCCGGTGCCGGTGGCCGAGACGGGAACGGGGCAGGCGGATGGGCGCAGTCTGGTTCGAATCGGAAACCATTAAGCCATGAAATTGCCTTTGCGCGTACGTTTGAAATTGTTACGAACGGTGGGAAATTAAGTGAAAGCACCAGTAACCCTGTAAATTTAAACGTTGCCCGACGCCTTCGCTCGGGGTGGCAACCGCAGTTACGAACCGTTCCAGCCCCGCTTGGAACAAGTCCCAGGGCCACCGAAGGTCCGATTACGTCGCGTCTTCGCCATCGCTGGATTTGCTCCCCGCGTTCCCCGTGAGAAGCCCGTCAATAACCGCCGCGATGGGTTCTGCGTCTCGCGGCATTCCAGGTATGTCTCACAGCTAGTGGGAGCAACGTCTCTTCATAGTCGGTAGTGGGCCAGATTGAGCAGTTCGTACAGAAGTGCCAGTGCGCCTTGGGCCTTTCCTTTGCGCCAGTCGCCTGCTTAGTCCGGGGCGAGAGCTTAAGCTCCCTCAAACAACTGTTCGTAGCGCTTTAACTATTTCCGAGAATATCGTAGAGTGCTCTGGTTTGCTCAGGAGGACATACCGCCGACGTCGCTTTGTTGGCAGTCGACCCTCCATACTTGGCAGTCCGCGTTGGCGTCAACTACCGCGACTACATCCTCCGGGACATCGAGCCGGCTCCACATGGCCTTACGGACGAAGTTGCAGATTCTGCCGACCAGAAACGGCGTCGCTCTATTGGATGGTCTATAAAGGCTACTCATCGCAGCTGCTGTTTCTCGGGTGCCCGGCGATGTTTAGTCTTGCCGACGTCTGGATGCTCCTTCGCTCGTCTGCTCGTTTGATCCTGTTTTCGCAACAGGTCTTCAAGAGTTGCAATGGTCGTGTCGATTGCCTCCTTTTCGTCTCTGAGTTGTTTGAGCATCTGGCCGGTTAACTCCGTCGGCATATTTCCTCCCTTGTCGCATATACGATAAAGGCACTCAAGAACAAAAACAAGCCATTTGTTCTAGCGTTCCGAATGATGGGACAGCGGTATTCGCTCCAGCCGCGGGCGGTCGATCAGTGGATGCCTTACAAGCTATCTCGAACAGGCCATTGACATCCTGCCGCCGCCTGCCGCCCTGGCGGTGAGAACGCAAGCTAAGTCGGCTTTCGGCGATTCCGCGCACGACAGCAACCGCTCGAAAGGCCTAGCAATCCTAGGCTTTCGGCGGGCCGATAAAAGACGAAGCTCGGCCCCATCGGGTGCAGGCTGATTGCGGGAGATATTGGCGCAAGTAGGAGGCAGAATTGATCTTTTTCAACAAAAGCCTGACAGCGATCAGGACCATCGCATTGGCCGGCTGGCCTCGCCATACGCTGAAGCTCGGGCTGGTAGCAGGGAGCCAATTTGTCGCCCGAATATTTGGATCGGACGTTTGGCCTGCGCCGGCTCGTGACATCCCAGAACCGAAGTCAATTCTGTTCGACCGCCCCACCCCGAACCTTGGTACTAGCGACGGGTAGGACCAATCTGCGGCCTAAAATCCCGATGAGGACATTGGCTGACAACCTTAGTACTAGCGGCTTCTAAAAGTGGAATTCCTTGAAAGGCCGCAAGGTTGCGGTCTAGCGGTCCTTGTGTCTCATCTACGACTCCTGGGACGGAGGTCCTGTACGACCAGGGCTTTTGACTGGGCGAAATTGTCACTAACGATTAGGTCGATATCGGTACTTCTTCCAATCCTCAAAATGTGTAAAACATGATTTGATTGAGTCATGAACCTAGGCGTCCGCAATACGGCGGATTGGCGAGAATTGCAGAGTTCCACGGTGCAAGCATCACTGCGCAAGGGGTTGGCACCGGCGACGGATGCCCGGCGACCAATGCGGCAGCCAAGTTTGGATTTTCACGTACCGCTCGTCCCGCATTCACTGCTTTCGCCCTTGAGCGCCAGGAAACTTCAGAGCGCCTCCCCGATGATTGGAAACTGAAGCTGCCGCCTAACGTGGTTATTAGCCGGTATTCTCCCTGCACCTCCGCGGGGCTGGAGCCTGCTGCCGCCTCCAGCGTCGCCCTCCTACGTCCAAGGCAAGTTCTTATGATTCGTTGGTTAGCGGGCCTGTCCAGGCCCCTCAATCGAGCCCCCGTTACGGCTCTCTCAACTGCTCCCTGTCGAGAGACGGCTTGTCGGACTGCTGTAATCGAATGGACAGATGCGAGTGGGCAGGTGACGGCGGAGTCGGGTCGTTTGACCGAGGCTGAGCAGAATGCGATGACGATGTTGGTTGCGATATCGCCGACTGGTCCGGTGGCGCGCCTCTTCGAGCAAGACACTCCCTGTCCGGTCGAGATTCTTTCTACGACTCCCGTTGCCGGTGGGTTTGAGCTGAAACTTCGCTACCTGCTGGAAGGCCGCCGCCGAGAGAGGCGAGAGCGAGTGGGGGGCGAGCCATTCTGGAGATAGACGGGGCCGGCTCGGTGTCGGTCGAAGTACGCAACGTTTCAGGAGGAGGGATCCAAGTTCTATCTGCAAAACCTGCCGGCGAAGGCAGTATCGTGCGCATCAACGGCGAGGAGACGGTGCGGCTCGGCGTCGTTCGCTCCTGTCAGACAATTGCGGGGGACTACCGGATAGGCATTCAATTCTTCGGTGAAAACTTTAAGGAGATGCTGCACGAAGCGCAACGATAGGGGTCAAACGTCGGCTCCCAACGCCGCTTGTCGGATCTGGTCGACTCACGGCGAGAGACCTCGCAAGTTCGGGCCTAACACGCTCTGGCGGATTCAACTCTGTCCGGTCCCGAAGTTCGTCTCTGCTGGAGCTTGAATTCGTTTCGCTTGCTCGGGCATCCGCCGGATTTCCATCAGAACTTCGGTACTAGCTAATCGGGGCGGGCTCCCAGTGGCGCTATCGATTGTTGCGAGATACAAAGGGGACCATGAGTTGTCAAGGTCAGCCACAGAACTTTCGATCGCCATGCGGTACAGACGCGGAGTCACAAGCGGGAAGCGTGGATTCGGCGCGGGGAGCGGAAGATCTTCTACATCTTGTTCGTGAGCTGCAGGCACAAGAACAACGATTCCTGAGGCGTTTGCGTCAGGGCCCTGTTCCGCCCGATGTGATCTTGCATTTGGCGAATGCCCAAACGGCTCTTCGCGCGGCTCAATGCTCTTTCGAAGAATCCGGCAGCACAAGCCTCATGGTCCTCGATCCTGAATAGTTGCATGGGCCGCATAATCTGCACGCCGAAACCTGCACGATGATAAATTCCTCGAATGACTCGTGCGCCTACCGGAGCGCAGTCTCAGAATTGGGCGTCGTGGCTCTTCCTCTTATGGCTCGCTGTCGGCCCGCTTCGCTGTAACGGGGCCGAACCGGCGCAAGTCACATCTCGCCCTTGACGTCGTCTAACGGCCGTGGTTGGAACTCACCCTTGCATCCCACGGCTCATTCGATCGCCTACCGGAAGAGGCGATCACTCCACATAGCAGATTGCGGAACGCGGACGGTATCGCCGCCGCCATTGCCGCGCCTCGGGACAGGGCGGTAGCTGTCGACGGCGATCGCTCCTAGCGGGCCGCAGATGGGCGGTCAAAGGCCCTGTGTTCGCTCTCGGCCCGGTGAGTAGCCAGCCATCTATACAGGTTGAGCCGATCAACGTTGGGTTCCGTACAGGCTGTACCCGAGAGTTCTTCCAGGTGTATGCAAGTCATCAACTCCAGCACTTTGGACTCGCAGTTGCTGCACATCTCGAAAGGATATTTGCCGGCGGCGAGGCTGGTCCTGGCCATTTCCGCTGCTCGCTTCTGGCTGTACTCTTCGGGCACACAAATAGCGTACCAGTCTGAAGACGCGTTCAGCCCAGATCGTGAAGAGCTGAACAAGATTCTGAGAAGTCGCTCGTTCAGCATGCAGGGGAGCGTTGTCGCGCGCGGTACGCTCGGTGCGTGACCGTAAATCAGCGAGGCCTGCTGTCATGACCTACGAGTCGCTGTCGGGAGCCTCTCCGCAACTCATCAATCTTCCGCAAGCCTCAGCGCGTTCTCTCGTCGTCATCTCAAGACAAGAGGAGACGAGGTCTATCCCGATGGAAATTCCAGCGTCACTTTCGTCTTCGCGGTCTAATCAACCGACGGCAGTATCACTGGGTCGGGCAAAGTAGTCCAACCCAAAACCGCTCCCGAGTTTCCGTGAGTTTCGTTTTTGAGAACCTAGCATGCCGTCTGCGCTCGGTGGCGTGAATCACAAAAAGGTTGGTGAATAAATCGCGCACGTCAGAGTTTTGCTCAGGGCTGCGCGAGTTGGCGGCGCAGCATCCGCGCTACGGCTACCGGCGCTTGGGCGCGTCGGGCACCAAGCTGCCCGCGTGGGCCGGCGGACTGGCGAGGCCGACCCGGGACAATACCTTCGATAGCATCGCAGAGATCGAACTCGCTGGGACCGATCCAGATCTACAGAGA
>CAMPKL010000193.1 GCA_946887065.1 uncultured Bryobacterales bacterium | reverse complement strand
TCCGCCGCCGGTAGCGTCACGCGCGCCTGGTTCCGCCGGCACAACGCGGGGAACTGTGCGAGCCAAGAAGGATACTATGCGCTGACGGCCGAGAGGCAACTCAGACGTCTGACGGGACTCGAGCGTACCGCCCATTTGGGTGGATTCGGTCTGCAGCGCGGGCGGCAAGCCGGCGACTTCGATCGTCTCCGTTACGGCGCCGATTTCAAGGACGAAATTAGCGGCGACGCGGGCGGTCGACTGCAGTTGGACGCCCGCCTGTACGGTCCGCTTGAACCCTTCGGCTTCCGCAGCGATGGTGTAAGTGCCGGGCTTGAGCAGCGGGCGAATATAGTTGCCGGCAGCGTCTGACTCGACGCGATCCGTGACGCCGGTGGCGTCCTCAGTAATGATGATCGACGCCCCAGGAACAGCCGCGCCGGAAGGATCCGTCACGGTGCCAAGGAGAGTTCCCATGTCACGCTGCGCGAAACTGGGCGCTGCGAGAAGTGCGGCCAATATGGCCAAGAGAGAGACTCGGTGCGCTATATGGCGCATTTTTATTTCTTACCTCCACCGGTGCGGTAATGACCGCCGTTTGGTTCGTTGTTAGGTTTTTGTAAAAACACTAAACCCCGGCATAGTATTTCAAAACGACCATGAACCGTCAACAGCATTTACATTGGGTCGGTTGGCATCTATGAAATGTCATATACCGGTAGAAGTTGTCTCCTGGAGCGCAGCGCTGGCTTGCAGAAACCGCAAACGCCTGCTAGCGTCATAAGGCTGTCTCACGATGCGGGTTTTGGTCTCTATCCTATTGGTTTTAAGCTGCTTACTTGGCTTGCCGCTCGCGATTGAGGCCGCCGACCCGGCCGTCGCCTTGTCGGACGTCGCCGATGCGTGGGGGCTGGGCGCCCCCATCACCTACGGAAGCACGGAGAAAAATATTTACATCCTCGAGACCATGGGAACCGGGTCCGCGGTGCTCGACTACGATTCGGACGGTGATAACGATCTCGTTATCGTCAACGGCACGACGCTCCAAGCGGGCTCAACGGCGAAGGCCCCGCTGTCGAAGCTTTACCGCAATGAGGGCGGCCGCTTTGTCGACGTGGCCCGCGAGGCGGGGCTGACGCGCCGCGGTTGGGGGCAGGGAGTCTGCGTCGGCGACTACGACAACGACGGCAATCCGGATCTGGCCATGGGCTACTTCGGCGGGCCCGCGCTCTATCACAATCTTGGCTCGGGCAAGTTCAGCGAAGTCGCGGAAAAGTCCGGCCTGAAGCAGGACGGTCGTTGGACCGCGGCCTGCGCATTCTTGGATTACGACAACGACGGACGCTTGGACCTGTTCTTTTCCCGCTACGTCGATCTCGATATGGAGAAGACGCCCAAGCCCGGCGAACGCGCCGATTGCAATTGGAAGGACATGCCCGTCTGGTGCGGCCCGCGCGGCTTGCCCCCGGCGCTCAACTCGCTCTACCGCAACGTCGGCAACGGACGCTTCGAAGAAGTCTCAGAGAAGGCAGGCATTTTGAAGCCTGGAGGTCGTTTTGCACTGGGCGTGACTGCCGCCGATTTCAACAACGACAACCGCATCGACATCTACGTCGCGTGCGACATGACTCCTAGCTTGCTGTTCATCAATCAGGGAGACGGCACATTCAAAGAGGTGGGCGCGGTCTCAGGCGCAGCCTTCAGCATGGACGGCCAACTGCAGGCAGGCATGGGTGTAGCCGCCGCGGATTACGACGGCAACGGTTTCCTAGACATCATCAAGACAAATTTTTCAGGCGATTTACCGTCGTTGTACAACAACGAAGACGGCAAGTTCTTTGAAGACGTGTCCGCTTTGGCCGGTCTGGGTAAGCATCGGCTCCTCGGCTGGGGGGTCTTGTTCGAAGACTTCGATGCGGATACTCGCCCTGACATCCTGATTGCCAATGGCCACATCTACCAAGAGGTTGACCGCTACCCGATCGGCGAGACCTACCGCCAGCGGACCATCGTTTACCGCAACTTGGGAAATGGGCGATTTGAGGACGTGACCGATTCCGCCGGTCCGGCCCTCCGAGTCAATCGCGTTGCCCGCGGCGTTGCGGCCGGCGATCTGGACGGCGACGGGCGTCCCGAGGCGGTCATCGTCAACGTCAACGACAAGCCGGCAGTTTTGAAGAACTCCGCCAAACAAGGGAATTTCTTGTGGCTCAAGCTCCAAGGGACCAAGTCGAACCGCAGCGCGATCGGAGCGCGGGTGACGATCGCGGCGAACGGCATCACGCAGGTTCGAGAAGTGACGGGCGGCGGGAGCTACTACTCGCAGAGCGATCTCGCTCTCTATTTCGGACTGGGAACGGCGGCGAAGATCGATAGCATCCAAGTTCGGTGGCCAAGCGGAGCGGTGCAAGAGATGAAGGCGGTCACGGCCAACAAGCGTTATCGCTTGACCGAAGGCGGGGCGCTGGCCGAGGCCGCGAAATAGTCGCGCGTCGGCGCTAGGCCGCCATAGAATAAGACCCGGATGGCGACGGTCAGTCCCAAGCTACAGAAACTCATCGACGACGGGCTGTTCAAGCGCCTGCCGCCGACCTTCGCAACTTATTCTTTCGATCGCATCAATGACTGGAACAAGTTGTTTCCGGCCGAGCACGACTACTTCGAGCGCCTCTTCGGCTTGCTTGCCCGCTCGGAAGACGCAGCAGTCGAACGGCTTTTCGCTCCGCTTTTTGCCGTCGAAAAAAAGATGGGCGTGGACCGGCGTACGTGGAACGAGAGTGAGTTCACGCTCGAACATGTCGACTTCTTGGAGCGTAACCGGCATCTCGCGGAGTGGCGCGAAGTTGTAGCGAGCATCTTCGCCGAGATCGATCCGTTGCTCGACGCCGAGGCGGCTCGCCAAGGCCGGCCGCGTCTCGTGGTCGTGGTGTCACCTTCGCAATTGCCCATGGGTCCTGACCGCATGTGGCAGCGCCTCAAAGACAAGGGCAAGCTTGTTGATTTGGATCTCGGTGACGGCGACGATCCGATTCCTGATTACCTCGCAAAGCTTTTTTCCGGTGCGCCGCGTGCGGAGCGGGCCTCGACGCTGTTCGGCATTCAGGGCCAGCGCGCCGACCATCCATTCGATAGCTGGGTTGTGGAAGCCGGCGAGCGAATCCATCCGTTGATGCAGGAGTTCAGCGGGTGGACCGGGCTCAGCTTCGATCGTCTTTCGGAGCTTCGGCAGATCCTCATGAACGAGGTCAACGATCTAGTGCAAGGGGAACAGATCCCCGGACCGCGTCAGCTCGGCGAACGGCTACAGAAGATGAACCCCGGCGCGTTGAATCGCGCCGCGGGCCGTGACGCCGTGCTTCGCGACTTCCTGCAATCCGTGCTGCTCAACGGCAACGGGACATTGCTGGTCAACAACACGTTCGTCGAGTGGGCCTCGGTGCAGGCCATCCGCCGCGCCAAGCCTTCGCTCATCGGCATCTCGTTCGGCATTCGCAACAAGATCAAGCCGTTCTCGAGCCTTTTGATCTACTCCGATCAGGAAGAGACCAACCCTATCCCCACGCAAGAGGATGTGCTCGGCAGCTACGTGGACCTTGAAGTCTTCTACGAGTACATCTACAACGAGTGCGAGAAGTACGTTGAATACCGGCGCAACACCGGCTACATCTTCGCCGGGGAAGGCATGGACAAGCTGCTGGCGATCGGTCCTGCCGATTTTTCGTTGTTGCATGGCGACGATCCCCGGCGTCTCGAAGATGTGTTTGAGGAGGCTCGCCAGTGGCTCGGCTCCTGAGCCCGCATAACGCTGACTTCGTCCGGCGGCATCCTTGGGTCCACGGCAGTCGATTGACCTGCGTATACTGTGCTGAGGCCTGAGGAGCACAGTTGTGCCGGATCAAGAACAGAACTTCTCCAACCACACGCGATGGTACCCGGCATATCACTTCGTTGCGGGTCCGATTCTTTTTTTCAACGCCGGTTGGGCGGTCTACCGTCTATTCGGCGGCGTCTCTTTTGAGGCGATTTTAAATTTGCTGGTAGCCATCGCGCTGGTCATCTTATTCTTTGTCGCGAGAATCTTTGCCTTGAAGGCCCAAGACCGCGTGATTCGGCTTGAGATGCGGCTGCGGATGCGCGACTTACTGCCGGCTGATCTGCAAGGAAGGATCAACCAGTTCACGGCGGCGCAGATGGTCGGACTGCGATTCGCCGGAGATGCCGAACTGCCTGCGCTGGCTCGCAAAGTGCTGGACGAGAATATCACCACGGCTACGCCGATTAAGAAGCTGATCACAAACTGGCAAGGCGATTACCATCGCGTGTGATGGGCGCTGGGGCGGCGTGTAAGGAGTATCGATGAAGAAGTTGACGTGGTTGTTGGTTTGGTCTGTGGCCCTGATGAGTTTTGCTTGCGGAGGAGAAGCGCCCGAGCCTGAACCCGAAGCTTCCGCACCGGCCATCGTGCCTGCAGGCGCGCAACCGGAATTGTTGTTCACCCGCACCTTGCCCTTGGTCGGCGGGCTGACCGAGGGACCGGCAGCCGCGCCGGACGGGCGCATCTATTTCTCGGATATCTCGTTCGGGGATGTGCAGGGCAAGATCATGCGCTACGATCCGGCGACCGGCACGACGGACGTGTTCGCTGAGGACAGCGCCAAGTCCAATGGTCTGTACTTTGACGCGAACGGAAATCTTTTGGCGGCGGAAGGGGGCGACGGCGGAGGGCGGCAAATCTCGCGGCGCAATGTCGAGACGGACGAGAAGACGACGGTTGCCGATCGATACGACGGCAAACGGTTCAACTCGCCAAATGACTTGGTCGTCGATACGCAGGGCCGCATCTATTTCAGCGACCCGCGGTATCTCGGCCCGCAGCCAAGGGAACTGGACGCGATGGCGGTATACCGCGTCGACACCGACGGCACGGTGGTCGAGGTGACGCGGGAGGCGGAAAAGCCGAATGGCGTCGCGCTGAGCCCGGACGGCCGCAATCTCTACGTTTGCGATCACAACGACGGCAACGCTGACATTACCGATCCCAATGCGGCTCCGGGCGTTCAGGGCGCGATGAAGCTGTACGCGTTTCCCCTTGGCGAGGACGGCCTGGTTAGCGGGTCTCGTCGAACGCTCGTCGACTGGGGGACGGAAGCGGGCTGCGACGGCCTGACGGTCGATGCCGAGGGCAATCTTTACTTGGCATCGCGCAGCATGAAGCGGCCTGGCGTGATGATCGTTAACCCGGCCGGCGAGGAAATCGGGTTCATCGCTACCGGACCCGAGAATCAAACCGATCCGGCGACGGCGCAGGGCATCCCCAGCAACGTGGAGTTCAGCGTGGGAAATGACTCGAACATGCTGTACATCACGGTCGATAGAAGCTTGCACCGGATTCCCCTGGGCGCTCGCGGGTATCGTCCTTACTAGCAGTTGGACGTGTGCAATGAAAGATTCTGCCAAGTGCGGCGCAGCCGGCAACAAGGAAACTTGCGAGGCGTGCGGCGTCGAGTTCGGTTGTGAGCCGACGGGGAATTGCTGGTGCTTTGCAGAGACGGTCCCCGCGGAAACGCTAGCCGAGGTCCAGGAACGTTATGAGCGCTGCTTATGTCCGGCGTGTCTGAGAAGCGCCGTCGAGGGGGCAATCGCCACGAACGGAACGCCATGATATAGTGCCCCGAGAACGGAGAACTGCGAATGGGCATAGCTATTTGCCGGGCGTTGGTTGTCGTGTTGCTGTCCGTGCCGGCACTGTTTGGGGCCAAGCTGTCGGTGACGGTTTTCGACGAGAAAACGGGAGAACCCGTGAAGGGGTTGACCGCGAGGGATTTCGCCGTGACGGACGGCAATCTAACGCTCACCGTGGAGGGCGCCGAGCCGGCGAAAGACCTGCTGGATGTGATGCTGATCGTCGATGCGAGCTTTATCTCGGACGCCATCCGGCCGCTGGTTCATCCCATGATTCAGGGTCTGCCCGAAGGCGCCCAGATGGCGCTCGTCGCGTTTGACCAAGCCGCAACGCTGATGCAGGACTTCACGAACAGCAAGAACCAACTCACGGCGGCCAATCAGAAGATTCAACAAGGCAATAATCCGCGTGTGATGGACGCCCTTTACGCGGTACTCGACGACGGCTTTTCGAATTCGCCCGGAAGGCGTGTGGCGATGGTGTTGTCGTCCGGCGTGGAAGGCAACAGCCGCATCCGGTTGCCGGAGATTGTAGCCATGGCGCGGCAACGCAATGTCGCCGTGTTTGTCGCCTATGCGGACGGCCTGGATTCCGGACTGTTTGAGAAATTGGCCGAACAGACGGGTGGGGCCTGGTTCTACCTAAAGAAGCTGAAGCTAAATCCACTGGCCTCTGCGCAATTAATCCATCGGACCTTGGCTGATGGGACATACGTGCTTGAAGTAAGCGGCGTGGAACGATTCGGCGACCGGCTGAAGGTCGAGATTCCGAGCCTGGCGAAGTCGAAGATGAACGCCATCGCGACGGCTCGTCCCATCGAGTAGGGGGCGCGGAACGCGCCTATAATGGGAGGTTTCGCCCCCGCGTGGGTGGCTGGAGCCGCACTTTTGTCCCTAGAAGATCGTCTATTTCAACAGCGCTACCACAAGATTCGCGAGATCGAGAAGCTCGGTTTTGAGCCCTATCCGCGCAAGTATTCGTATACGCACACGCCGACTGAGGTTCGCGAGGCGTTTGAGCAGAAAACGGCCGAAGAACTCGACGAAACGAAGCCGCAGGTGAGCGTCTGCGGACGGCTCATGACCAAGCGCCGTCAGGGTAAGGCGGGGTTTTGCCACATACAGAAAGACGGCGAACAGATGCAGCTCTACGTGCG
>CAMPKL010000192.1 GCA_946887065.1 uncultured Bryobacterales bacterium | reverse complement strand
GTATTTTCTGTTGCTAGCGCAGGCATCGGCTGTGAGTTTTTGGCCGTCTCGGGATGGTGGAAGGCGGCCGAACTAATACCCTGTAAGTTATTGTTCGGCCTAAGGTAAAGCCGCGTCAAGATGCCCCCGTACTTCGGTTTGCAGAGGCCATCGGACGAACCCCTTAGTTCCGCGTCTAAACACATGAGATATAGGCGGCAATTTGCTACTCTCGTTTGGTTGTTCGCGGACCAATTGAATAGAAACCGCGACGCAGGAGGCAGGACCCGCGATGAGTCGACCCGTAACCCTTTTCACTGGACAGTGGGCGGATTTGCCCTTGGAGACCTTGGCGGAAAGAGCCGCCGAATGGGGCTTTGACGGCTTGGAGCTTGCCTGCTGGGGCGACCACATGGATGTAGCCCGCGCGGCGGACGACCTTGACTACTGCGCCCGCCAGAAGGCGATTCTGCAGAAACACAACCTGGAACTCTATGCGATTTCCAATCACCTCGCCGGCCAGCTCGTGTGCGACTTAAATAACGACTCGCGATCCGACGGCTTCGCGCCCGCCGATTGCGCGGGCGATGCGGAGAAGAAGCGCGAATGGGCCGTCGAAGCGATGAAGAACACGGCGCGGGCGGCGAAGAATCTCGGGCTGAAGGTAGCCAACGGTTTTACCGGCTCTTCGATCTGGCACATGCTTTATAGCTTTCCGCCGGTGAGCGATGCGCAGATCGACGAGGGCTTCGCCTATTTCGCCGAGATGTGGAACCCGATTTTGGACGTCTACGATGATTGCGGCGTGCGCTTTGGACTTGAAGTCCATCCGACCGAGATCGCCTTCGATATCCACACAGCGAACAGAGCGCTCGAAGCGATCGATCATCGCGAGGCGTTCGGCTTCAATTTCGATCCCAGCCATTTGCACTGGCAGTTCGTGGACCCCGTTGCGTTCCTTCGCGAGTTCCCCGATCGGATCTATCACGTCCATATGAAGGACGCCGCGCGGCAGTTGGACGGAAGGAGCGGTATTCTCGGATCGCATTTGAATTTCGGCGATCCTCGACGCGGCTGGGACTTCCGCTCGCTAGGACACGGCGGCGTCGATTTTGAAGAGATCATTCGGGCGTTGAATCACTTGAAGTACGAAGGACCGTTGTCGATTGAGTGGGAAGACAGCGGCATGGATCGCGAGGCGGGCGCCAAAGAAGCCTGCGCTTTTGTCAAGAGGGTGGACTTCAGACCGTCCGGGCGGGCCTTTGATGCGGCGTTTAACGAATAGCGGGTGATCCAACGATGCGTGACTCGGAAATTGCATTCTTGTTGATCGGCGCCGCAGTCGGCGCCGCCGTCGGACTGGCGCTGGCGCCGATGGAAGGCCGGGAACTGCGAAAGGTTCTCGCTGGGGAAGCGGGCGAAGGTTTGCGTTTAACCAAATCCGCAATGGAGCGTAGCCGCGAAGCGCGCGGTGTAGCGGCGGACGCTTTTGAGGTCGCCCAGCGAGCGCGGATGCTGCGGCGGCCGTTGTAACTCCAATCGAAAAGGCGGTGGCTATACTGACGCTCATGGATCGCCGCACCTTTATCAAGCCGATTCCGCTTGTCCTGCTCTCCTCCGCCTTGGATGCTGCGTCGTGGCCGCAGTGGCGAGGACCGGCGCGGGACGGGAAGTCCGCCGAAACGGGCCTGCTGAAGCGGTGGCCGGCGGATGGGCCTAAACTGCTCTGGGCGGCGGACGGACTCGGCGCGGGATACTCGTCTTTCTCCGTCGACAACCAAAGGCTCTTCACTCAAGGGCAGCGCAGCGGCAGCCAGTATTTGATCGCGTTCGATACATCGAACGGCGCGAAACTTTGGGAGACCGAGAACGGGCGCCAGTACAGGGACGGCAGAGGCGACGGTCCGCGAGGAACCCCGACCATCGACCAGGATCGCCTCTATGCGATTTCGGGCAGCGGTAATCTGATTTGCGTTGCCGCGGCGACCGGCAAGATGATTTGGCAGATCGACTTGCTAGGCCAGTTCGGCGCCCGCAACATTAGCTGGGGCATTAGCGAATCGCCGCTGATTGACGGCGACCGCTTGATTGCCACGCCAGGGGGCAGGGAAGCCGGAGTCGTTGCGCTGAACAAGCTCGACGGCAGCGTCATTTGGAAGTCGGAGGGCGACCGTGCCGGCTACTCGTCGGCTGTCTCCGCCGTGATGGCGGGAGTTCACCAGTACGTGTTGCTGACCGGATCGGGAGGCGTCGGCGTACGTGCGGCGGACGGCAAGCTGCTGTGGCGCTATGCGAAGGTCGCCAACGGAACGGCGAACGTGGCGACGCCGATTGTCCGCGGCGACAAAGTGTTCCTGTCGAGCGACTATGGGACGGGCTGCGCCTTGCTGCAGATCTTGCCCAACGGCACGGGCGGAGTGAAGGCGGAGGAAGTTTACTTCAGCCGCGAGATGCGCAATCACTATTCGACTTCGGTATTGATTGACGGCAAGTTGTACGGCTACTCCAGCAGCATACTGACGTGCATGGATTTCGCCGCGGGCGAAATGGTCTGGCGCGATCGCAGCATAGGGAAGGGCCAAGTGATCACGGCCGAAGGCTTGCTCTACCTGCAGGGCGAGAACGGAGTTGCCGGACTGGCCGAAGCGACGCCGGCAGGATACCGCGAGCTCTCTCGATTCAAGTTCAGCAACGCCGACTTGCCAACCTGGGCGCTGCCGGCGATCGCCGACGGGCGTTTGTACATCCGCGATCAGGATCGCTTGAACTGCTACGACATACGAGCCCAGCAAAGCTAGGGGCTAGTCCCTACTCCGTGCCGGCGTCCGCTTTCTGCGGCGGCTTCTTCAGTACCAATGAGGCGACTTGCTCTAGTAGAGCGGCAAGGTCCTCGCTTCCCGCGACTCCCGTGTCGGGCGTATAGGCGAAAGGAAAATACTGAGTCAGCCGAAGCGGACTGTAGGTCCAACTCGCGCTCTTGTCGAACGACGCCGCCGAAAGCGTCAGCTCCTTGCCGGCATCGACGATGACGCCGAGCGGGCGTTCATAGTCGGACATCTGCGCGAAACGGCGGGCGACCATGTCGGGCTTCAGGCCGCGCTCGTCAAGCAGCACCAGGTCGCAAACCTGGGCCAGCGAAACGGGGTAGAGCATCGACGGTCCGCTAGCGGCCCCGATCGGCAAGCTAAAAGAAGCGCCGTTGAACTGCTCGCGAATCACCGTGACGAGGTTGGCGATGTTGCGCGGGATGAACTCGAAGTGGTCCCATTCGCCTTGCACGTCCCAGCCGGACGCCGCGTCGATGATGACGTTGCGGTGATCGCCGGCGACAAGCCACTTGGTCATATTCTGGGCGGCGGCGACAATGGCTTCGGGACTGTCGAGAGCTTCGTCCTGCGCGGGCTGAAAGTAAGTCAACTGAACGAACATGCCGCGATCATCGGCCGCCTTAAGCAGCTTGGCGAGCCTCGCGGTCCAGGCCGGCTTCAGCGACCCGTCACGCGCGAATGCGCTGATGAGCGAGCCCTCCTTGCTGCCGAAAAGCGCGCCGCTCTTGCGCACAATCCCGTTACGCTCGGCGGAGTAACCGGGGTCGGCCCCTTGCAGGCTCACCGCCACGGCCAGTACGCCGTATTCCTTATAGAGATCCAGGGCGGCGATGAGCGCGTCCGTGTTGGCCGTCGGGTCGAAGGGTTTCTCCGATAGCCATTCGTCTTCAAATAACCCTTGTGGCGCGTCAACTAAAATCAGCTTCCCGCGCGCCCTCCGTTGATACTCCGACCCGCGGTAGGTCTCTTCCCATTGTGTGGAAGACTTTCGGACGAAGAACAGTTCGGACTTGTAGCGAGGACCGAGCATCGAGCCGGTGGCGATCTCACCGGCGTGCAACTGAGCCGCCATGGCCAGGCAAACGACGGCGAACGAAACGGCTCTCATACGGTTTCGGAGTTAAGGCTTGCCGAGGCCCGGCATCGCCGCATCGACGACGCACTCCCCGAAGTACAAAGAATCTTAGCACGCAACACCGGGCGGCTAACGTCTAAGTCGAGACGGCTTCTTGAGCATACGGCGCCAACTCCACTCGACTGGTGATGCGCAGTTTGGTGAAGACGTTTCGCAGATGGTTGCGCACGGTGTGATCGCTGATGCGCAACGATTCGGCGACGTCCTTGTAGCGCAGGCCTTGCAGCACGAGTTCGGCGACCTGACGTTCGCGCTTGGAGAGGCTTCCCCAACGCTCCCGAGGACTCGGCAGGATGGAGTCGGGACTGGAGAGCTTTTGCTGTATCTCGGGATCAAGCCACTTCATACCCTGGCTCACGGTGCGGATCGCTTGCAGGAGGCTGGCGGGGTGGGCGCTCTTCACGACGATGCCTCTGGCTCCGGCACGCAGGGCCGGCTCCAAGTCGTCCAACTCGGAACTGTCGGTCAGTACGATGAAGCGGCCCTTGCCGCTGCCCTGCTGCAACGTCGTCAACGCATCTTCGTCGGCGAGATCCAAGACAATGACGGCCGCTTCTTCGCTAGGCGCCACGCACAGGTCGCGTTCACCTTCAACCAGCAGTCCCAAGCCTTCGCGCAGTAGGGCCTGCGACGCAGCCAGGCAGACTTTGATGGAGGCATTTGTCTTGGACGGGGGCAAAGAGAGTCTCTCCGGCACTCTCATCGGCCCATTTGCAAGGGTTTTTGAACTTGCTTGTGACCCCTGTCGGGGATATGCCTGAGGCGAAAATCGGTCCGGAGTCAGGTCTCTCTTGCGGGGACGCTGGGCTAGAGACCCGGCTATCGTGTACGGTGAGTCGAGATGTCGAAACTGATCTCGTACTACCAGCAGAACGGAGACCGTTTTGTAGAGGGCTTGAAGGACCTCCTGCGGATCCCCAGCATTAGCGCCTTGCCCGCGCACAAGGCGGACGTGCGCCGCGCCGCCGATTTCCTCGTCGACGACCTCAAGCGCATGGGGATCCAGACCGTCAAGCTCATCGAGGGCGAAGGCAACCCGATTATTTACGCGGAAAAGATGGACGCTCCGGGCAAGCCGACCGTCGTTCTTTACGGGCACTACGACGTGCAGCCGCCGGACCCGATGGACGAGTGGATCTCTCCGCCGTTTGAGCCGACTCTGCGCGGCGACGATCTTTTCGCTCGCGGCGCCGTCGACGACAAAGGCCAAATGTGGATTCTGCTCAAAGCCGTCGAAGGTCTGCTGGCGGTCGACGGCAAATTGCCGGTCAACGTGAAGTTCTTGATCGAGGGCGAGGAAGAGACCGACGGCGGCATGATCAACAAGTATCTGGCCGAGCATGGCGACGAGTTGAAAGCCGATGCGGCCTTGATCTGCGACACGGAAATGTTCACCAAGGGGCTGCCGACGATCACCACCGGCGTGCGCGGCATCATTTACACCGAGATCGAAGTGACGGCCGCCAAGACGGATCTGCACTCAGGAATCTACGGCGGCGTCGCGCCCAACCCCATGCAGGCCATCGCCGAAGTCATCACCGGCCTCAAGGACAAGAACGGACGCATCCTAATCCCAGGCTTCTACGACGACGTCGAGGCTCCGACCGAGGCGGAACTCCATGCTTGGAAGGATCTGCCGTTTGACGCCGAGGAGTATCGCGAAACCGAGATTGGTTCCACCGAGTTGACCGGCGAGCCTGGATTCAGCCCCATCGAACGCATCTGGGCGCGCCCCGCTTTGGACGTCCACGGAATTCGCGGCGGGTTTATCGGCGACGGCGCTAAGACGGTGATCCCGGCCAAGGCGCTGGCCAAGGTCAGCATGCGGCTCGTCCCGAATATGGACGCCGACAAGATCGCCAAGGCGTATTGTGATCATGTGAAGTCGCTGACGCCGAAGGGCACAGTGGTGAAGCCCAAAATCCTGGCGGCTTCGCCGGCGGCGGTGGTGTCGACCGATAGCGTCTATGTCTCTACTGCCGCCGAGGCGCTGAAAGAGACGTTCGGCAAGGACACGGTGTACATCCGTTGCGGCGGGTCGATCCCTGTCGTCGGCCTCTTCAGCAATGCCGGAATACCGCCGGTGCTTGTCGGGTTTGGATTGCCGGACGACAACCTGCACGCGCCGAACGAGAAGTTCCATTTGCCGAACTTCCACCAGGGCGTCCAGGCGATTGGACGCTACTTACAAATGTTGGGAGAATCAGCCTGATATGGCGCAGTTCGATCCACAGTTGGAAAACCTGGTCCGCGAGATGAACGTCGGAGCCCCGGCGACCGCGTCGAAGAGAGCGCCGGCGGATCCGCTGATGACGCCCTCGACTGGGCCGGGGGCGTTCGAGGGGCTGGACGAGGTCCTCAAGTATGCCGTGGACCGCGGCGCCTCGGACATTCTGATGACGGACGGCTCCGGGTTGACGCTGCGGTTGCAGGGCGGGTTGGTGACGAGCGAAAAGCCGCTGCTCAAAGACGGAACAATCAGAGCGCTTGTAGCTCCTTTGTTGACTTCGGAATACCGTAGAGAGTTCGAGGAAAACTTTACGGTTGATTTTGGCTTCGTCCGGCACGGGATTGGCCGCTTCCGGGCCAACTTGCACTTGCAGAGAGGCACGCTGGGAGTCGCCCTGAGAGTGTTGCCGAAAGAGGTTCCGACGGTGGAATCGTTGGGGCTGCCGAAGCACATCGGCTCATTAGCGGACCGGAAAAAGGGTTTGATTTTAGTCACCGGCTCGGCGGGATCGGGCAAGACGACGACCCTGGCGGCGCTGATCGCCTTGATGAATGAGCGCCACGCGCATCACATCGTGACGATTGAAGATCCGATCGAGTACCGTCATGTGAACCGCAAGTCTGTCGTCGAGCAGATCGAGGTCGGGCGGGATACAAAGAGCTTCGCGGCCGCGTTGCG
>CAMPKL010000191.1 GCA_946887065.1 uncultured Bryobacterales bacterium | reverse complement strand
GAGCCTGTACCGCCGGTTGATCGGACTTCGCGCTGCGTTGGCCGCTACGGCGCTGTTCGCCTTGCACCCGCTCAACAGCGAAGCTGTCATCTATGTCTTTGCCCGGGCATCGCTGTTGGCTGCGCTATTTTCAGTCGCCGCCTGGATTCTGTGGGTCCGTCAGCGGTATTGGCTCGCGGTCCTCCTAGCAGGCCTTGCCATGGCGTCGAAAGAGGAGGCCGTGGTCCTGCCGCTGTTCTTTTTGGCGTTCGAGATCTTCCATCGACGATCGTCCTTTGAAGCGATCCGCGCACTTGCGGCGCCGCTAACGACGATGACGGTTGCCGCGGCGTTTTTCGCTCTCCGCGTCGTCTACGCCGCACGCGTGACTCCCGACGCCGGCGCGTTGGTGGGAGGAGAAGTGCTGACTCCTCTCGCTTACCTTCAGGCTCAGGGCCGCGCGCTATGGCTGTACGCCAAGCTGACGATATTTCCGGTTGGCCTCAATTTCGATCATGAGATCGGCGCCGCTCAGGGCTTCGACGCTGCGGGCGCTACTGGCTTGATCGCTGTCGTCGCGCTAGCCGCCGCTGGCATGTTTTGGTCGCGGCGTGAGCCCGCCCTCTTCTTTCCCTTGGGCGCCCTGATCCTGTTGGCGCCCACTTCGAGCATCGCCCCGCTGGCCGACATCGCGGCTGAGAGGCGCATGCTGTTGCCGTTGTTGTGTCTCGCCCCGGTTGTCGGAATCCTTGCCGATCGTATCTTGCCGGAACGGCGGCTAACCGTCGCCGTGGCTATATTTTCCGTTCTACTCGGGGCGGCAACCTACCGGCGCGCGCGAGTTTGGCAGGATGCCGCAAGACTCTGGACTAACACGGTGGAACAATCTCCATCGAAGGCTCGCCCGAAACTCCATTTGGCTCGGGCGTTGAACGAACGCGGCGCGATCACGGACGGCGCGAGAGAGAAGTTGCTGCGCGAGGCCACGTCCGTTGAACCGGACTCTGCGGGAGCTTGGGGGGAGCTAGGGCTTTTTCTGCTGCGGAGACAGCAGACCCAAGAGGCCGCCGCGGCGCTACAGACCGCGTATGAACTCGCCCCCGGCGACCCGTCCATGGCAACCAACCTCGGCGTGGCTCTTGCCGCGCAGGGCCAAGTCGGCGAGGCGGAGAACTTGTTTCGCCGCGCACTGACGCTCAACCCCTGCAACTTCGACGCCCGCAATAACTTGCTGTTTCTTTTCCGTTCGGCCGGCGACCTGGAACAAGCCCGAGCTGTTGCCGTGCCTCCTGGCGATTGCGTCTACCCGCCAGGCCAACGAGAAGCGTTAGTGCGTGCCGCTGGCCTGTAATCGAGGCTCGTTGGGTCAGACCGAACGTAAGTCGCGCGGAACGCCGATGCTGTGGAAAACGTCTTGCCCACCGGTAAATTGGCATGTCCACTGCGACGTGGCTCTGCCCTGCGCGATGCAAAATGAGTTAAGCGCGGATGCCGAGGCGCTCATCGCCAACGGCGTTAAGGCGGTCGTGCCAGTGCATCCTGCATGGCTCCGGCAACGGACATGTTGATTACGTGCAAGGCGCGAACATCGCCGGCTTCATGAAGGTTGCCGACGATGCTGGCATACGGCGCGGTCTAGCCGTGACCGATGTACATCAGCCACGAGATGCCGACAATCGCGGCCATGAAGCAGCCGAATACGTACGCGCCGTATCGCAGTCTCTCGTGGTCCGTTTCACGACCAATGACGCCCATGACGATGGACGTAAAAAACGCAAAAAGCAAAGCGGCTTGAAAATGAGATAGGGCGACAAACATCAGGGTTTCTCTCCCACGGCGATCTCATAGGCGTCCACCATCGCCAGGATGTTTAACAGGCCGGCGCAGACCAAAAACTTTGTGCCGTAATCGGTAACGGGCGATGCCAGCAGCGGTTGCGAGTAGCCGAGCCACGACGCCAGAAAGTAGAGCAGTCCCGTCGCCAGATCGCCCACGTACCCGCCGTAGTTCACCACGGTCGTGAACAAATCACCGGACTCGGGCGTGAACATGCGCCCCCGCATCATGAGCCCGAACAGGAACATACCCGCAACCGAGAACAGCAGCAGGCCGCCGTGATTCCAGCGCTTGAGATAGAAATGTCCGCCGCCGGGCACAAGCCATCCCAACAGCACCGGCGTGATCCATTTCTGCGGCGGATGCAGCGCCGCTCGTTGAGATTTTTTCGCCTTGGTTTCCGTCATCGCCGCTTTTTACATCCTAGCAACCGCGAGGGCTTTTGATGCTCTCCGAATCGATGCTCTACGAGCCGATCGGCACGATCTCTTGCTGAACCTCGCCCGTGGCGGCTGCGCCCGATGCCGAGACGTAGCAGTTGATCTCGCTGCGAACCCCGAACGAATCGAGGTAAACGCCAGGCTCAATCGAGAAGCAGGTACCGGGAATGATCGGTCGGTCGTCGTGCGTCTCTAGGTTGTCCATGTTGGCCCCGTTGCCATGCACGTCCTCGCCGATCGAATGACCCGTCCGGTGAATGAAGAAGTCGCCGTAGCCATTCGCCGCGATGTGTTTGCGAACAATATCATCGACTTCGAAACCCGCAATCGGGCGTCCCTCCCGGATCGCTTTGTCGACCGCGGCCAAGCCCGCATCGCGGGCGTCCCGCACCGCCTCGAACACAAGCTGTATGTCGCCGCGCGGCTCCGCGCCGCAGTATCCGGTCCAGGTTACGTCGTAATAGACGGCCTCCGGCTGATTGAGTTTGGCCCATAGGTCGATTAACACGAAGTCGCCCTGGTAGATCGGCGACGACGGATCGCCCGGCGTGTAGTGCGGATCGCCGCTATTGGCGTTGACGGCCACAATCGGACCGTCGGCGGTAACCAGGCCGCGCTCGCTGAAGCGCTGCAAAATGAAGTCCGCGACCTGTCGCTCCGTAATCTCTTGTCCCGCCTTCAATCGTTCGCCGATCAACTCAAAAGCCTCGCGGCGAGTCGCATCGACCGCCACGCCTGCCTCCTTGTGTTGCGCGAACTGCGCCTCGGTCCAACGCGCCTCGAAATACTGCACGAGCGAAGCCGAACTGACGACTTCCTTGCCCAGGCTGCGAACCAATTCGACCGTGCCGGCGTCGACTAACGAGACGTATGGGATCATGCAGTTCTCGGAATACTGCATGGCGATGCGATGGGCATCCCCCAGTGCTTGCGCCAACGTCGTGCGCTGCTGCTTCCAGCTTGAGTAGCGTTGTTTACGTCCCGGCAGGCGCTCCAGCGTCCAGGGCTCGATGGCATGAACAATTCGAACCGGCTCGCCCTCCGCCGGCAGCCAGTAATACCAACGCCGGGAAACGTGCGCGTCCGCCGGCAATCCCAGCACTCGATAGGCGATCGGGTCCCTGTGGTGGTGGTCGAAGAACAACCAGCCGTCCAGGCCCTCTTCACGCAATTGTGCTTGTATTTCCTCAAGGTTCATTTGATCGCTTCCGCCAGGCGGGCTTCGACTCGCTCCGCCGTCATGCCCGCTATCTCAAAGGTCTTCGAGCGGCTCTTTTCGCCGTTCACCAGTTCTATATCCCTCTTGGCGCAGCCAAGAAGCTTGCTCAAAAAAGCGACGCAGGCTTTGTTCGCGCGCCCATCTATCGGCGGGGCGGTGACGGCAATCTTCCATTCATCGCCGGCCTTGCCGATCACGGCGTCCCGCGACGCCCCAGGCTGAACTCGCAGCGTAACTTTGGACAATCGTTCGATTGTAGCGGCAGAGTTTGCCGGCCTAAGATCCCGGCATGTTATAGAAAAACTCTTCCTGGACGATCTTTCCGTCCTTCACCGTGTACAGCGCCATCTCCGTCATCTGCATCCGCTTGGCGGTGGGCTTGAAGGTCACGTCGAACTTGAAGCGCACCGCGAACTGCTCCTCGCTCACGAATGGCCCTTCCACACTGGCGCTATGCATGTCGTGATTGGCCACCCACCACTCATTCTTGGCGCGGATGGCCGCAATGCCTTCTTGCTTGGCCGGCATGTTGGGACCGGCAACGGGCTCAATGCTGACAATATCTTTGGAATAGTGCTTGTCTAATACCGCGGCGAATTCGCCCTTGCGGCAATGTTTCACCAGGTCGTTGGCGATCTCGGAAACGGTCGGCATGTCCACTCCTTCCTCTGCTGATCAACGTCTAAGACGCGAAGGCTTCCCGAATCCGGCTAACCGCCCACTCTAGTTCGTCCTTCTTGACCACCAGCGGCGGCGCGAGGCGAATCACGAACTCATGTGTCTCTTTGCAAAGCAGCCCCAGTTCTTGCAGGCGTTCGCAATAGGGTCTCGCCGGAACGTTCAGCTCCAATCCCACCAGCAGACCCAACCCTCGGACCTCTTTGATGGCGGGATGGTTAATCTTCAGTAACTCCGCCAAAAACCAGGCGCCCAACTCCGCCGAACGCTCGGCAAGCGATTCCTCCTCCAACACGCGCAGCGCCGTCCGCGCCACGGCGCATCCCAACGGGTTGCCGCCGTAAGTCGATCCGTGGCTGCCCGGCGCGAATACTTCCAATACCTCCCGCCGCGCAACCACTGCCGATACCGGGTAAAATCCGCCCGACAGCGCCTTGCCCAAGATGAATGCATCCGGAACCACGCCTTCGTGGTCGGCGCACATGCGCCTGCCCGTGCGCCCCAGTCCCGTCTGGATCTCATCCAGCACCAACAAGACGTTGCGCCGTTTGCAAATTTCTTCCGCGGCCTTCAGAAAGCCCTTCGGCGGGATGTTGATGCCCGCTTCGCACTGAATCGGCTCCACCAAAAAACCACAGGTGTTTGGCCCGATCGCCGCCTCAAGCGCCGCCGCGTCGCCAAATGGTATTGACCTGAAGCCCGGCGCGAATGGCCCGAAGCCGTCGCGGCTCAACTCATCCGATGAGAAGCCGACGATCGTAGTCGTACGGCCATGGAAGTTGCCGTGGCAGACGATGATCTCAGCCTGTCCGGCCGGGATCCCCTTGCTGGTGTAGCCCCAGCGGCGCGCCGCCTTGATCGCCGTCTCAACCGCTTCCGCGCCCGTGTTCATGGGCAGCACGATGTCCAAACCGCAATACTCGGCCAACTCCTTGTAAAACAGAGGCGATTGGTCATTTCGAAACGCCCTGGAAGTCAGCGTGACCAACTCGGCCTGTTCCTTCAACGCCGCCAAAATTTTCGGGTGACAATGGCCCTGGTTGACCGCTGAATACGCGCTCAAGCAGTCCAAATAGCGATCGCCCTCGACGCTATAAACCCAGGGGCCTTCCGCACGGTGTACGACAACGTCCAGCGGGTGATAGTTGTGCGCTCCCCATTCATCCTCTAGGGCCAGCAGCCGCTCTGTCTCGTTCTGCGTCATTTGCGTCATATCCAACCCGCTCCCCGGTCTCTTCCAGTGTCGCAGGGCCCGTCTGTACCGGGCAAGAGACGGTAATTCACCTGAGTGGCCCCAAGCGCTTCTTATGGCAGACTCACTTTATGCCGGATCCAACCAGAGAGGCGATTTTGACCTTGGAGCTAGCCGGAATTACCTTCGTTAGCGACAAAAACCGGGCTGACTCAAGAACCATGACGGCCTCCCACGCAAAAGTCCTCCAAAAAGCCAGCGGCATCGGAATCCTGCTCACCGAGACCCCGGTCGGCACTCAGATCGAGGCCCGAACAGCCAACAACGTCTATCGGCTCCTCCATGCTCAACGGGGCTTGATCGAGATCAGCGGACATCCCAAGTACTGCCCGCATCCTGTTTCCATTCAAATCGGCGGCACCTGCTGGCTCGACCAATCCTCCGAGAGCCCCTTCCTTGCTCCGGGCATGAGCATCCAGTTTGTCGACCGATCCGGACGCAGCGTCGTAACTTCAAAAATACAGTCGATCCAAGTCGTCTCTTAGCCTTTCCGCACGTCCATTCGCAGCCCGCTGGCTTTTGCCCCAGGGTTATGGCATTCTCTCCCCATGCCGGACCAAGGACCGCAAACCATCGCCATGAACGGATTGGCGGGGGTCACCCTCGTCAGTGACTCGAACCAAGAGGACTCCGGCGCCCTCGTACCCCGAAACCTTGAGGCGACGCAAACCGGTATCGACGCCGGCATCTTTCTTTCGAAGACCCCTCTCGGCGCCGTGATCGAGGCGGCAACGGCAAACAGCGTGTACCGCATTGTCCACGTCGCCCCCAACACCGTCGAAATCAGCGGACACCCCATCTACTGCCCGCTGCCGATGCGCGTCAGCCTGACCGGAACTCGCTGGCTAGACACAACGCTGCAAGACTGCTACATCGCCCCCAGCATGCGCCTCCAGTTAGTCGACCGCTCCGGACGCAGCGTATTGACCTCACGCATCAAGTCTGTGCAAATCGTCTCCTTGTAAGACGTCCGGACATCCGAACCAACCGAGCCCCGAACGCCAGAGAGGGGTCAAATGCCAAGGCCTCAGACGGAATTGGTCCTGCCGTCGCCACAAGCAACCACGGGAAATTCTTCTTGAACCATGAGCCGATCCGGTCGCCTTTCGCACATGGGTAGGTAGAGGACGAAGGAGGAGGCCAATGAAATCGCTCCGACTGACCGCATCCCTAGCGGCCGCCATACTGACCGCCGCCATTCTAACCCCCGCCGCCAGGGCCCAGGAACGAATCGAGGTTCCCTGGGCCGAGTTGGGACCAGCCCTGGCCGGACATATCGTCTCCACGGTGCTGCCTGACGGAACGGTGCTGCGAGGTCACGTCCTCGACGTCTCCGCGGATCAGCTGCGCTTCGAGGCGAACAAGACTTCCAACGGCGCTCTTTACCCCAAAGGGGAACTCTCGTTAGCGAGGAACCAACTGAAGGTCTTCAGCTATACGCAGAAGCGCGGGCGCGGGCGCGCCATCGGGGCGGCAATTGGCGCTGCCGCAACCCTTGCGGCCTTTTATGT
>CAMPKL010000190.1 GCA_946887065.1 uncultured Bryobacterales bacterium | reverse complement strand
ATGCTGGCAGATGCTTTTGCTGGGCGAGCGCTGGAGCGGCTTCGACATCCCCAGGCACTTGATCAATTTCAGCGCCAAGGATCTTCAAGAATTACTTGAATATTCCGGGTTTAGCGTCAAACGAAAGAAGTTCTTTTCGCTGCGAGACAATCCGGCCGGCCTGGCCACCAGTCTCGTGCCGTCGCTGGAACCGGTATCGCGCAAGGTGCGCGGCGTAAAAGAGAGCGGGCTGAGCTCGATGGTCAAGAACCTTCTCTATCTAGGACTGGTTGCCGCCTCGGCTCCGTTCACTTTGCTGGAGGCGACGGCGGCAGCGGGCTCAAGCATCATGATCGAAGCGGTCCGCGAGGGAGACGGCTGAGGTGCTGGAGCGCCGCTTCGGCAAGTTCGTCCCCGGTTTTTTGCGCAACCGCTTGATGGCGGTTGAGGCGGTGATCGAGCGATCGGTTGCGGAGTTTTCCGCTGGGCTGCCCCACGGTTCGCGGGTGCTCGATGCGGGCGCGGGCGAGAGCCGCCACCGCGCGGCATTCGGGCATTGCGCCTATGTGGCGGTGGACCTGGCGGTGGGCGATGAGGCCTGGGACTACGCCGGTATCGATTGCGTGGGCGATTTGGCGGCCATCCCTTTGGCGGCAGATTCGTTCGATGCGGCGCTGAACGTCGTGGTGTTGGAGCACCTGCCCCGCCCTGACCTGGCGTTAGGCGAGATCGCGCGGGTGCTTAAGCCGGGAGGCAAATTGCTGCTCATCGCTCCGCAACAGTGGGAAGTGCATCAGGCGCCGCACGACTACTTCCGCTTCACGCGGTATGGCTTGCAGGAATTGTGCCATAGGGCCAGCTTAACGCTGGAGTCCGTCGAGCCGATGGGCGGCTACTTCGCCTTGCTGGCGCGGCGGCTGACGGGTTCGCTGAACTTCTTCCAGGGCGGAGTGCGGTGGTTGGCGTTTCCGTTTGTTGCCGCCGCTGTTGTACCCGCGGCGCTGTTGATCCCGTCTTTAGATTTTCTAGACTCAAACAAGGACTTCACGTTGGCTTACCGATGCATCGCGCGAAAACCATCTGCCTAACGCTGCTGTTGAGCGCGGTTGCGCAAGCTGCCGAACCCCCGCCGAACTATGCTCGCGCGGGCCAGAAGGCGCTGAACTACGTTGCCGCGGCGGTGAAGTTCGGGCCGCGGCCGGCGGGCTCCGCCGCACAGTCCAAGCAGCAGGCGTGGATCATCGCCGAGTTGAAGAAGAATGGCGCCGTGGTGCAAGAGATCGACTTTACGTCGTACACGCCCCTGGGCCCGAAGCGGATGAAGAACATCCTCGGCAAATTCGCCGGAACGAGCGGCAAGAACGTGGTCATCTCGGGTCATTACGATACCTACTCGCGCACGGGTCTCAACTTCGTGGGCGCCAATGACGGCGGCTCTTCGACGGGCGCTCTGCTGGCGCTTGCGGGAATGATGCAGGGCCGCACACTGCGAGACGGCGTGTGGCTGACGTTCTTCGACGGCGAAGAGTCGACCGTGGAGTGGGAAGGCAACGACCACACCTACGGCAGCCGGTATCTGGCCGAACGCTGGCAGCGCGACGGCTCGGCCAAGTCGATCAAGGCGATCATCAACGTCGACATGGTCGGCGACAGCGATCTCTCCATTCACTACGAAGGTTACTCCACGCCTTGGCTGCGCGACTTGGTCGTCGGCGTCACTCGCCGGCTCGGCTACACGGACGAGTTCGAGAGCGGCCCGATCCAATACGTCGCCGACGACCACGTCGAGTTCACTCAGCGCGGCATGCCGGCCGTCGACTTGATCGATTTCAACTACGGGTTGCTGAATCGCCATTGGCACGAGGAGTCCGACACGATCGACAAGCTGAGCGCACGGAGCCTGGCCGTGGTGCTGCACGTGATCGATGAATCGCTGAAGGAACTTGCCCAACGTCCGTGAGCGCAGACCACTACCTCGTTTTTGAAACCGGCGGAACCAAGCTTGTAGCCGGGGTCGCCGGGCCGGATGCGAGGCTGCTGGAGGTCGATGTGTTTCCGCGCGTCGCCGAGCATCGCGGCGAGCAGAGCCTGGCGCGGCTCATAACCGCGGGACAAACGCTGCGCGCCAAGTACGAAAAGCAGGGATCGGCGTTCGCGGCGATCGGTTTCGGCTACGGCGGCGGTTTCGATCGCGCGTCCGGACATCCGCTGGTCTGTTTGCACGAGCCCGGCTGGGAAGACTTTCATATTGCTGGGCGGCTCACGGAGGTGTTTGAATTGCCCGCGGCGGTCGACAACGACTGTAAGGTCGCGGCATTGGGCGAAGCGCATTTCGGCGCCGGCCGGGAGGCGCGGTCGGTTTTCTACGTGACCCTTGGCACGGGAATCGGCGGGGGATTTGTGCGGGACGGAAAGATCGTCGAGCTGAGTCCCCGGGGCGAATGCGAGTTGGGGCACATCCAGGTGCTGCCGCAGGGCCCGCCCTGCGTTTGCGGCGGCTGCGGTTGCGTCGAAGCGCTGTCCTCCGGGCCGGGGCTGCACGCGACGGCGGGGTGGTTGAACGGCGGCGACAACCCGTTCGCGGATGCGCGCGAGATCTTGGAGGCTTGGCGGGCAGGCGATGCACTGGCGGCGCGCACGGTGGAACTCGCGGCGAATGGCCTGGCGCAGGGGCTGGCTGCGGTGGTCAGCCTGTTTGCCCCAGAGTTGATCGTGATCGGCGGAGGACTGGGCGCAGGGAATCCGGACTATTTGGAGCAAGTCGAGCGCAGGATGCGTCCGCTGATTACGCCTTATTTTCGGGATCATTGGCGGATGGCGGTGAGTGAACTAGGCGAGCGGGTCGTGGCGCAGGGGGCGGCGGTGCTGGCACGGCAAGGATTAGATTGAGGGCGCGATCGGATGTTCCGGGTGGGCGGAATTCCGAACGCGCCCTCAAACGCTAGTCGCCTAGAAGGTCAGTCGCAGGGCCAGTTGCAACCTGCGAGGATTCGACGAGAACAGCGAATTTAAGTCGCCGAAGTTCGCCGAACTAGGCACTAGCTGACTGGGCGTAAACAGAGAAAGGCTGGGCGTCGCCAAACCATGGAGCGCATAGCCTGTCGTCTGTCTAGTGTTGAGCACGTTGTAGGCCTCGGCCCGGAATTCAAACGTCAGGTCTTCCACGAAGGTGAATTTCTTCGCGGCCGCGACGTCGAAATTATGCGACTGGTCCAGGTCGATGAAGGACTGACCCGTTGAGAACGAGCCGATGCCTCCTTGGACGAAACGTGCGTTCGGATTGCTGGCGCGGTAGGCAACGATTTGCCCCGCGTTATTGCGCAACGGCACGACTCCCGTGCCAAGGCTTGTGGATGAATCGCGATTCTCGAAAATCGCTGCGCCGGCGCCGACGCCAGTGAGACTGGTGTCAAGCCCATTGGACAGCGGAAGTCCGATATCGGAGGTAAAGGTGTAGGCGCCCATCACGGAGAGGTTCGCGACGATCCTCGACCAGACGTTGCCGCCGCCGGGGAACATATCCGCTACGTCGATGACGCCGCTCAGCGTCAGCCGGTGGTCGGGATTGAAAGGCGCGTTGAAATGACCTGAGCGATCGAAGCCGAGGTCGAGCTGCGTGCCGTAGCTATCGATCTGCAGGTCGCTCAGCGTGTAGCGAGCGGACATTTGAAATCCGCGTACGAGGCTTTGGTTGATCTCCGCTATGGCCGCGTGATACCAAGACGTTCCGACCGGATCGAACCCGAAGACGGGATTCGTGAATCCCGCTGCGATCTCATCGCTGGGATCGATGTTGCGAATATCGGTCAACGTCAAATCGAGCTCGCTGAGTTCAGCGGCGCTCGGCGCGTTGAAGAATACCGGCAGGTTACGCTCGGCGTTGACGAAGCCATTGGGATTCGCGGTTGAGTAACGCAGCTGATTCACGTTGCGATTGCCGATGTAGCGAACCGACGCGGTTAAGCCTTTCCACAAAGAGCCTTGAACGCCGGCGTTCCAGTGGATGGTATAGGGCAGTTCTTGGTCCGGAAAGAATGCTCCCAAACGGCCGCGGGGATCGTTGGGCCTTTGCAGACCGGAGTTCAAGAAGCCGGAAGTCGTGGAAAGCGGATCCGACATCGTGACGAGGTCGGACTGCGGGCCGAGCAAGCTCGACATGCGGCTCGCCAGATAAAGCGTGTCGTACTGTACGCCGCCTCCGGCACGGACGACGAAGCTTTGGAACGGCGCATAGGCGATGCCGACACGAGGACCGAAACCGTCGCGGTCCTCACTCGGTTCGTTGAACGAAACGATATCGTCGACGTCCAGGTCTGCATTCAAACCCTGACGGCGGACGAATTCCGGCAACTGGGCCCACTGATATTGCAAACCCATCTCGAGCGTGAGCGTCGAAGCGAGCTTGTAGCGGTCCTGGATCCACCCTTGAATCAGCCATTGATTGGCGTTCAAAGCGGGATCGCCGAACGCCCGTTGCGCCTGCACGTCGGGGCTGCGATCAAGCAGGAATCGCTCCAATGACGAGTAGGTGTAGTTTCCGCTGAACTGCGGAAATCCAGTTTGGCTCGATATGATTCTACGTGCGTCGATACCGATCTTGATGTCGTGACGTCCCATCATGAGGGTGAGGTTGTCGTTGAGTTGGTAAGTGTTGAACTTAGCATCGCGGAATGGGTAGCGAGGCCCCAAGTTCAGGTCCACGCCTTGAATCGAAATCAGCGGTGCGTCAGTTCCGTCCGCGAAAGCGAACTCATCCGGATTGAGGCCGGTATCGAGCCGGGTATAGCCCAAACGTAAATCGTTCGCCCACCATGCCGCGCCGGCATGCGTGTAGCCGACCGTCGCCAATGTGGATTGCGTATCCCGCAACGTCCGAAATCCGGGAACGGCGGCGCCGAGGAGCGTGCCCTCGACATCGTTGTGGACGTAACGTCCGGTGATGCGATCGCCCTCATCCACGACGAAGTCGAGACCGGCCGAACCGGCGATTGTATCGGTCGTGTCAAGAGAACCCTGGCTCACGAGCCCGACCGGGATGCTGACGCCGTCGACGTTGACGGTGTCAATAGCGGACGTCGTCGCCAGGTCCGGATTGAGCAGGTTCAAGTTACGCCGGGACACGCGCGGGTTGTTGCTTAATAGTCGCAAACCCGTTTCCGTGGGGAACAACGTGCGGCCGGCCGCATATCGAGTAAGACCTAGCGGAATATATTCGAGATTGACTGTTCCAAAGAGGCGATCCTCGATTATCGGCGCTCCCAATGTGCCTCCCACGCGGTGTTGAGAGAACCGGGGGCGGTCTTGCAATTCCAGGTTATCCAGCCGGGCATCGCGGGCATTCAGTTGGTGATTCAGGAAATACCAATAGCCGGAGCCGTGCCAATCGTTGGCCCCGCTTCTAATGATCGAGTTGAAGGTGGCTCCAGTAATATGAGTGGATATTGGATCGAAACCATTTTGCTGCAGGGTGAATTCTTCCGTCGCATCGTCAGGCAGGTAGAGCAACGGACCCGGTATGGTTCGATCGTTATTGTCGATTCCGTCGAGGGAAAAGTCATTCGCGTCCCCCGGCCGGCCGGCAACGCTGGGAGCTACAATGTTGCCGATCTCCAGCGGCGGACGTATTGCTTCCACCAGAAGCGACAGGTTATAGGCGCCGTATAATTCCCCGTTGGGGTTGATCCAGTCGGGCTGAACCGCTTCGTCGATAACGCCCTGTGGATATGATTCGCTGACCTGCGGCGGCGTCAGCGCCACAGACATGACCTCGGATTTGACTTCGGACTGCAGACCGCCTCCCGCCGACGAATGCACGACGACTTCGACAGGCCTCAGGCTCGAAACAGAGAAACGCACCGGTTCCTCTTGTCCGACGTCGCTGGTTAACAGGTAGTCGCCGGGCTGCAATCCGCCCAGCCGAAACTCACCGTTGTCGTTGGTTCTGGTCTCGAATTCTTCACCGGTGCGGTCACTCGTAATCTGAATGATAAAGTTCGCTTCCCGGGTATCGCCTGGACCATACACTACTCCGCTGATTACTCCGCTCTGGGCAAAACTTGGCAGAGCGGCCAGCAGAGTGAGCGCGCATGACGCAAGTATTGTTTTATACATAAATCGTTTCCTCAAAATTTCCCCTCGGTGAACCAGACCCCTCGGGTTCACCTTTTCTTCGGCAATTGTTGAGTGGACAGCCCGTTTGTAAATACTTCCAACTGACTCTCGCACTCCGCATGACGGGCGCGCAGGGGAATGCGGTTGGGCTCTAGCCCCACTCCCCTCCAACTCTGCACGCGCGACCGTGCAGGTCTTACTTTCTAGAACACTTGCGGTGGAAAGGTGTTACGGCGATGCGGTACGATTCCGGCAGAATTAATGGGTCGCGAAGGGCCGGATGGGTTCTCTTCTACACGATCCAAAGCGCCTGCTACTTGAAGATCTTGCCGGGGTTCATGATGCCGTTGGGGTCGAGGGCGGCCTTGATGGCGCGCATGACGTCGACGCCTTGTCCGTGCTGTTCGCGGAGGGCGTCAATTTTTCCCAGACCGACGCCGTGTTCGCCGCTGCAGGTGCCGCCCATGGCAAGAGCGCGCGCGAGCAGATTTTGGTTGAGGCGTTTCGCGGTCGCGATTTCTTCCGGCTGTTTCTCGTCGAGGATGAACAGCACGTGGAAGTTGCCGTCGCCGATGTGTCCGAGAATGGGCGCCATGATTCCCGCGGCGACGATTTCGCGGCGGGTTTCTTGAATGCACTGGGCAAGGCGCGAGATCGGGACAGCCACGTCGGTCGCCCAGACGCGTGTGCCAGGGCGGATTGCTTTGGTGGCGAAGTAAGCTTTGTGGCGGGCGTCCCACAGTTTTTCGCGGTCTTCGCGCTTGGGCGACCACTGGAAGTCGCTGCCGCCGGGGTCGGCTACGATGCGCGCGGCCATCTCGGCTTGCTCTTGGACCGACTTCTGCGTG
>CAMPKL010000189.1 GCA_946887065.1 uncultured Bryobacterales bacterium | reverse complement strand
ACTTCTGGTTGGGTATGCGCAAGGATCCTGGGCGCGGAACCGAGCCCGATCCCGTCGAACAAGCCCTGCTCGCATCCGAAACCGCTGCGCTCAACGCCGCCCTGGCAGCCGCCGGCGGTCATCTGCGAGAACTCCGCCGCTGGTCACAGGAAAAGGTGGAAGAACTCAGCCGCGCTGCCGCCCGTATGGAGCAACTCGACCAGGAGGCGCAGCAACTGCGCCGACTATGCGACGGCAAATCGGAGGAACTGCGCCAAGCATCGGAGCGCATCGCCGACCTGGACGCTGAGATCGAAGAAGCCAGAACGAAACTACGCGACTTACTGCGGCGCTCCGACGCCAAGGCCGAAGAGCTGCGCTCCCATATTCGGACGATCTATGCGAGTTGGGCCTACCGCGTCGGCAACCGGCTCGGTCTCGCCCCTCCCCCGATTCAGGAAAAGGATTCCGGCTAGGCGACCAGCATCTTGAGCCCGTTTGTCCGCTACTCCCTCGGAGGGCTAATCATGATATGGGCGCCCGCCTTACCGGGATACATCAACCACGGTCCCGGTCCCGACTTCGTCGGCAGTCCGGTCGATTCGGGAGTCGCGTAGGCGGAGTAAATTACATAACGCAAGTAAGGCTCAACGACCTCGCCCTTGGCCACGTCGTAGCTCTTGCCCGTCAGCACATACAGTGTGCGCGGTTCACGCGGCATCGGCACGCGCCCTTCGTCCACGTCCTTCCAGCGAACCTCGTGGCGCTCGTCGTCTTTCAGTCCCTGATCGCCAAGTTCGCGGCCACGCGCCATGAACGGTTCCAGATCTTTGTGATAGCAAGCGGCCGAGAAGCCCTCATCGCCCGGCGTATCAGCCAGACAAATAAGATCGTTCGTGCCCTTGCGTAGCGTGACCACCTTACCGTCCGGGTTGTAACCCAGCACCGTCGCGTCCGAACGGCGATCTTCCGGCGCCGCCAGCCGCGTGGCGGCGATTTGGTCGGCGGCATTAGGCGTCTGACCGAATGAAGCTCCAGCAGCGATCAACATCGAGACAATCGCGGTGACATAGCGCATGGTGGAATTGTCGCAGATCAGCCGATAAACGGTTGACCCTCGGGCCACGTGTCCCGAGGGCTGTAGCCAAGGACTCTATGAGTGGCGGAGATATCAATCCTCTCGCGATCCGCCGGCTTGCTGGTCACGAACAACGCCTCGAATCGTCCCGGCGCCAATTCCGCATCCACGCATGCCAGGAAGAATCGCCCCGCATCGCCATGGCTCAGGTAGAGATCCCTGCCCAACGGGCTCGCCTGCAGCTCCTCGGCGTGTTGTTTGGACCGCGGCAACCAGCCCAACCGGGCCGCGATCACCGACATCTCATACACCCGCGCATACATCTCGCCCATTTCTTCGGCCCACAGCTTAGTCAAGGCGTAGTGATTGATCACTCGCGGCCCGTCTTCCAGCCGCACAGGCTTGCTCCAGTCGTGGCCGAACACCACTTGCACCGAGCTAGCCAGAATGAGCCGCTCCACGCCTTGCCGCCGCGCTGCATCGCACACGTGATACAGCCCGCGCACATTCGGTTCGATCAAGGCCGCCAAAAAGTCCGATTCATCCGGCGTCGCGGCCAAATGAATCAATGTGTCCATTCCCGCGGCTGCCTCCAGCACGGCCGCCCGGTTCAAAATGTCCCCGACAATTGAATCGCTGGCAGGCCCGCTTACGCGGTCAAATCCGCGAACCCGATGCCCGGCCTGCGCGAGCTCTTTGCAAACAACTCTGCCGACGCCGCCCGCCGAGCCGGTCACCAATACCTTCTTGACCATAAGCAGCCATTGTAGGTCTCCGCCAGAGGCGCCGCCCGCCCTCAGCTAGGACCCAATCAGCGCAGCCTCGCGGCTCCCTCGTAGAAAGCTTCTGCGGCCGCCGCTAGCAGCTCTTAGCGGCCTGAGCGCGTTCTCGGACTAACCGGTTCGCCGTCGGCCGGTTCGTCCACTGTCTGGTTAGCTGTCCCTCTCCTACGCTGAAGGGGAACGCCGCCGCGCCCCACCGCGTTTTCGCCGCTGCCGGGCGGCACGTTCTGGACGACGAGGGTTTCAGTGGCCTTGATCATGGCCGCGGCTGTGTCGGAAAAGGCGTCCCACCGTCGCCGTTCATTGTCCGGTACCGAGTGGTCGATCGGCTTGTCGGCGTCCACGACAAAGGCCGGCACAAGATCCATGCGATAGGCGCTGGAGACGCCGTCATAGCGGCCCGTCTTGGGATTCAACATGCCGTCGGCGTGACGGCGCAAAGCATAGTAGAGGGCTACGTGATCCTCATGCTCGCGAACTCCCTGCTGGCCTCCGTCTTGTGCAAAGACATTCTGCGCGTAAAGGTCCCGCCAGTCGCGATAGCCGCCCACCAGGCCGTCCGCGGAGCCATCGGGTTTCGGGACCACGCGTACCTTTCCGTCGCGGAAGAAGACATCGCGGTTTTGGTTGTAGAACCAGGCGATTTGCGGCATGTGGATATCGGCCTGCTCGGTCTCGATCACGCCGTCTTTGACCGTGGCTTTAAGCTTGGTGTACTGCTCGGACGTGCTGAGAATGCGATAGGAATAGTCCGCGCCGACCTCGCCCACCGCATTCTTCATGATCTTGTCCGGCGAGTAGCCGATCTCCAGCGTCGCATCGTTGTCGTTCATCGGATCCTGATTGCCTGAGATCCGAATGACGACCGTGAACAAGCCCTCGGTCATCTTGTCGTTGGAGCGCAACACCAGCAAGCCTTGGCCGATGCCGCGCCAGGGCGCATCGCATCCCCAGGCCCGGTACAACTGGTTGTCAATGCCCTTTAAGCCGTTCGGGCTGACGAAATCGCTATCTTTGATCTTGCCGTCGAGGTTGAAGCCTTCGCCGATGCGCCCGACCGCTTGCGGCTGGCCCGGATCTTCCGCCGCGAAAGGATTGATGTAGGTGTTCATGTCCGGCGTGTATCCGCGATAGGCGGAGGCGGCGCGCCAGATGGGGTAATACAAGCCGGCGCCCGTGCGCTCAGCGGTGTCCGTCACCGGAGGGTTGGCGAGGGCATGAACTTCTTCGGCCGACCGCCAACGCACCAGCGAAAGCGACTTCTTGGCCATGGCGGGATTGGCGAAGTGGGTCGTGCTGCCCGTCGGGCAATCCACGCCGGGTTCGATTAGGCCCGGCTGCGCAAAATCGGCTCTGCCGCCGTAGTGGAAGGCGGGCTTGTAGAAGCCCACCACATATCCTTTCTCCCAGGGCTCAGCCGCCGCCGTGCCCGCGCCTATCGCGGCCAAGATCGCGATCGATGAAAGCATGAGCGTGCGTTTGATCATGATGACTCCATCAACTCATTCCGGCGGCGAAACCTGGTTAATCAGCAGATCGGACAATGCCCACGCCTCGAACGCCAGCGGATCGGCGTCGTCCATCGGGCCTTTGTGCACGACGATGTCGGCGCTAACCTCGAAACCGGTAATCGATTTGGGGAAGTCCTTGCCGCTGAAAGGGCTCCATCGGGTCCACCCCTGCGTCCCGTCCAGTTGGACCCGCCAGACCGGCCGGAAATAGTTCATGCGGAAGCTGTAGCGCTGCCCATTCGGATCCCGCTGGGGTACGGGCACGGCGGTGTCGCCTTCGCCGCGGTCCTCGGACACGGTGAACCACGTCCCTTCCTTATCAATGGTCAGCCGCGCCGCGCGGTAGGCCAGGTACTTCTCAACATCGTCGCGGCTCGTGAACTTGTTGCCCTTCACCGTCAGGCGGAAAGCATTAGGGCCGGACTCGGTGGCCGTGAAGACGCCAGGCCCCGCCGGGGGCACCATGGGCAGTTCTTCAACGGCCTGCGCGCTCAGGATCGTCAGTGCGAAGCACGCCGCGACAGCACAGCGAGTAGCAATGCTCAAACTCATATCAACAATTCCGTGTACGGCGTTTTAACCAGCAGCGACTCCGCGCCCCAACTATCGAGCGGTATGCCCAGCGCACTCTGCGCGGTCAGGCCCACACGCGAGACGGGACTGTTGTCGCCCGCGATGTGATAGCCGGTCTTTATGCGGCCGCTGGCGCCGCCTGCCAGCAATACCGGCAACCCGTCTACCGCGTGGATGCGAGCGTAGCTCTGGTCGGTGAAGGCCATCGCCAGGCAGTGATCGAGTAGCGTGCCGTCGCCTTCTTGAATCGCATCCAACTCCCCGAGCAGTGCCGCGAAGAGTTCCATCGACTCGACGTTGTACTGAGCGACTCGAGGTTGATAGCCAAGCTTCGGATCGATCGGCTCTTCGTGCGTGGTCTGGTGGAAGCCCAGCGGATCGCCCGGCATGAACATTCCGCTTTGCGGACGCGCCACGCTGAGGTTGAAGACGCGCGTCTGATCCGTTGCGAGCGCAATGGCGCCGAGTCGCGCCATCAGCGGCGTGACCTCCTTCAAATTAGGCCAAGCGTCGTTGACGATGATGTCCGTCGAGGGCGCCTCCGGGATCGAAACCTGCGCTTCAATTTCGGGCCGCTTCAGTTGCGCTTCCATTTGCTGCTCGGTCTGACGCACGGAGGTGAAGTACTGCTCCATGCGCGCCTTGTCCGCCGCGCCCAGCTCGCGCATCACCCGCTGCCGGTCTTCGGATACCGCCGACAGCACGCTCTGCTGCAGCATGATCTGCGGATCCGGCGTCCACTCGCCTTTGGTGGGGTCTTGGAATCCCGGACCGAAAAGACGCGTATAAAGCGAAAACGGCGTGGGCTCGGAGGGCAGCGTGTTGGCCTCGCCTAGGCTGGAATAACTTTGGCGAGCATCGCCGTTCGAAGCCGCGGCGACCGACCGGAAGCGAACGCCCTTGCCGATCACCTCCGCAATCTGCTGGTCGATGGTCGGGGAATCGAACTGATTTCCCCTGGTCGGCGATATGCCGGTATTCGCGGCGGCCAAACCGGACCAATGCTGATAGTTCGGCTTGGCGTCGAGCGGCACGCGCAGGCCGCTGAACACGTTTAACTTCTTGCGAAACGGCTCGAGCGGCTTCAGTTGCGGCGTGATCTCGTAATTGGTGCCGGCAGTGCTCGGAATCCACAACTTGTCGGTCAGACCGCAGCCCCAGAAGAACGTGTTGAAGCGCGTCGGCAAAGGTCTGCCGTCGGCGGCCAGCGCCTTGCCGTTGCCGTCGAGAAAGCAATCGAGGAAGGGCAGACCCATAACGGCCAGGGAGCCCTGAACCGTGCCGCGGAGAAGAAATCGTCGATTGAACTTCATGGCGTTGTCCTCTTACCTCTAGTGCGCCGCCGTTTCAGTCGAAACCGAGCCCGGCGGAGGCGCAGCATAGAACGACTCGCTGACGGTCATGTTCTTGAGCAGCGCCCGCAGGCGGTACTCGGAGTCTTCGAATGCCTTATAGGCCTGCTCGAAATCGTCCGTCTTGACCTTCGAACTGTCCAAGCCCCGGCTATAAGAATAAAGCTTGCGGGCGACGCAGGCAGGGTATCGCGGATTGTCGTGCAAGTACTGGCCAAGCCCCTGTGCGCCGGAGATGTCCAGCCCCCCCATCAGTTCGGCCGAGGAGTTGATGGGTTCGCCGTTGTCGTGCGTCCGAAAGCTTCCGATGGCGTCGAAGTGCTCCAGCGGCAGCCCCAGCGGATCGGTCTGCACGTGGCAGGGAGCGCAGGCCGGATTCTCGGAATGCGCGATCAAACGATCCCGCACCGTCTTCAGCGGTCCGTCGTCATTGTTTAACTCCGAGAAATCGACGTCCGGCGGAGGCGGCGGCATATGCTGGCAAAGCAGGATTTCCATCAGCGCCACGCCGCGCAGCGTCGGTGAAGACCGCCCCGGATGCGAAAACATCGACAACATGCTGACCTGCGTCAGAATGCCGCTGCGGCCCGAATCGGCAGGGAACTCGTACGGAACCCAGTCTCCCGTGAAAGGGAACGGTACCCGGTAGATCACCGACAAAAGGCGGTCGATATAGGTCCGGCGCGTGGTCATTAGGTCACGGATGTCGGCGTCATCGTGCAACGTCAGGCCGACTACGGTTCGCAACGTCTCTTCGCGCGCCGAGTCCGCCATCGCCGAGCCCCATTTCGGATAGATCAAGCTGTCCTTGGACACCGTCTCGAACTTGTCCAACTGCAGCATGTCGTCGAAGAAGGCGCGCATGCCGTCGTCAAGCCGGGGCGAGGCCATCAATCGGTCAACTTGCTTGGCCAACCCAGCTTCCGTGTTCAGCTCGCCGTTCGCGGCCGCTAGCAGCAGCTCGTTGTCCGGCGTCGTGTTCCACAACAGGAAGCTGATGCGGGTCGCGCGGCTGTAGGCGTCCAGCGTGTAGCCTCCGCCGGCCGTGGGCACAGCGACTTCCTTGCGAAAGACAAAGTCGGGCAGCTGCAGCAGCATGGCCAGGCCATAGCGCAGGCCCTCATAGAAATCGTCCGTCTTCAGCGTCATCGTTCGCGCCAGCCCGACCCGGCTCTGGAGTTCACCGGCGGTCAGCGGACGTCGAAACAGCAGCCAACCGTACCGGCTTAGAATTTCGCCGGCGCAGGCGTCGTCTGGCGCCTTAGTGTTCTTCGGCGCACAGGCCAATTTTGCCCGATACTTTTCGGCCGTGACTTGTGTGGCGATGTCGTCCGCCATGTGGTTGAACGCCTCGAAGCCCGCCGGCGTGACCGACAGCATGGCCGTCGAGGCCGCCGCCAGTCCTCCCGCGCGGATCGTGGGTTCGAATACTCCGCGAACCTCGATCTCCTCGCCGAAAACATCCGCGATCGAGTGGCGGTATTCCTGCTCCGTCAGCCGGCGCAAGCTCACCACGTACGAACCCTCAGTCGACTGCGCCGCTCCGATCGCCGCGCCGCCGCCAATCGCCAATGTCATAGCCAAGGCTGCGTGAATCAGTTTCCGCACGTAGAATCCGCCGTTAAGCCGAGCATGCACTTCAAATGACTTCCAAGTCGATGGACCATCGCTAAAGCTT
>CAMPKL010000188.1 GCA_946887065.1 uncultured Bryobacterales bacterium | reverse complement strand
CGCCCAGCAGCGTTAGTAAGAAAGTCGAAGTTGCCCGCGGCTGCTTTCTCGCGCTCGCGGTCGACCATGGCCAACGTTCGCAAGCCTTCGGTTTCGTATTCCATCTCGCTTTCGTCGGGCGGCTCACCAGCGGCTGAGCGTGCCAGATCGAGAAGCCGGGCGTCGTCGCGCAACATCAAGGTCATGTCGGCGGCCGTCACCGGCCGGCTCGCCAGGTAGCCCTGAATCTCGTCGCAGCCGCTCTGCTTGAGGAAGTTCAACTGGGCGAATGTTTCGACGCCTTCGGCCACCACACGCAGTTGCAGCCGGTGCGCCATGTCGATGATCGATTGCGCCAGAGCGCCTGCCCGTGCGTCGGTTGAAATGTCCGTGATGAAGCTGCGGTCTATCTTCAGCGTGTCGAAATGCAGGCGCCGCAAATAATCCAACGAGGAATAGCCGGTTCCGAAATCGTCAATGGCCGTTTGGATTCCGAGACAGAACAGGCTATAGAGATTGGCCGGAGTGGCGTCCAGGCTGCCCATCAAGGCGGTCTCGGTCAGCTCCACTTGGAGCCATTTCGGATCGAGACCCGTCTGCTTAAGAACGCGCCGGATGAGGTCGGCGAATTCATCGTTTGAGAGTTGGCGCGCCGACAGATTGACGGATGTCTTCAGCGGACGCAGCCCCTGGCGCTGCCACTCCACGGTCTGCCGGCACGCCTCCCACAGGACCCATTCGCCGATCTCCCAGATCAAGCCTTGCTCTTCGGCGAGCGGAATGAACTCGCCCGGAGAAACGATCTCGGCTCCGCCGCGGCGCCAACGGATAAGCGCTTCGGTACCGCAGATCTTGCCTGTCTTGGCGCACACCTGCGGCTGGTAGTAGAGTTCCAGTTCGTTCTTGTCCACGGCCCGGCGCAGATCATTTTGCAAGCTCCACAAGCGGGTCGTCTTGACGTGCATATCCGAGTCAAAGATCTGCACCTGACCCTTCTGCACGGTTTTGACGTGGTACATCGCTAAGTCAGCATTCCGCAGCAAGTCTTCGGGTTGATTGACCGCGATCGAGCTCAGGGCAATGCCGACGCTGGCGCGTGTAACCACTTCTTGCTGCCCGATCATGAAGGGCTGCGTCAAGACGGATTGGATCTTCGAAGCCCGCTGGACGGCGTCTTGGTCATCGAATACATTGCGCAGGAGCACGACAAATTCATCGCCGCCAAGGCGCGCGACAGTGTCCTCGGGTCCAGTTGATTCCGCCAAGCGGCGTCCTACCGCGCCCAGCAGGCGGTCGCCGGCCATGTGTCCGAGGCTGTCGTTGATGTCTTTGAAGCCGTCCAGATCGAGGAAGACCACGGCGAACTTGTAGTCATTGCTCCGCGCGGCGCGCTCGCCGTCTTCACGCAGACGCGTCAACAGGTATTGTCGATTCGGCAGTCCCGTCAGGCGGTCGTGCGTCGCATCGTGCAGGAGCTGCGACTCGAACAACTTGAGGCGCCGCAAATTAACCTGCAATCCGAGGATTCGCTGAGCGCGGCCTTTTTCGTCGCGAACGGCGCGGCCTCGACTCAAGACCCAGCAGTAGGTGTTGTCTTTTTGGCGAATCCGATGCTCGACCTCGAACGACTCTTCGTCCTGGCCTTCTATATGCGACTTGAGCGAGTCCAACAGACGCCCCAAATCGTGCGGATGGACGATGTTGAACCACTTGCTGGGCTCTTCTCCGAGATCCTGGCCGTCATAGCCAAGCATCTCTCGCCAGCGGGAGGAAAACCAGACCTTGTCCTCAACCAGGTCCCAACTCCAAAAGGCCTCCGTCTCGGCTCGAACTTCCAGGTCGCAAGCTGCCTCTCGTTCTTTCTCGTGTCTGCGCTGGAGTTCCGCCTCGCGCGCGGACAACTCATCTCGCTCAATGGCCACCTGCCGCTTGCGCTCGGTATAAAGTCTTTCGGCCACGCTGACTCGAGACGTATAGGCGAACAGGCCTAGGCAAGCCATTGCCGCAACCCAGAGGAGCGGTTCAAAGCTGTCCGCCACGACGGCCGCGGGCGCCACGGCAACCAGTCCGCTGGCCAGCAGGATCATCAGCAGGCGGGCGGACAGCAGCAAACAGCCGGAGACGACCATCGTGGCGCCGACCCCGAATGAGGCATACGTCGATCCGCCCAGGAAAAGCGCGGGCAAACAGTTGCACAGCGCGATACACAGCGCGAAAGCGGCCGATTCTTGAACCTTGGAGTCCGTTCCGCGACGCGCCACAGCCGCCGTGGCTAAGAGCGGCGGTCCGGCAGCGGAGCCCAGCGCCAACGCGGCAAGCACCGCGCGGATAAATCCATCCCAGGGAGCGAAGAGCGCGACCCAGACGGCGTAGACGCCTAGAACAATGGCTTCGGCCGTGGCGAACGTCGGAAAGACGTCCGCAACCGCTTCATCAAAGCTCTGCTCGGCGGTCACTTCGTCCGCGAGCTTGCGAGACGCCGCCGTGTCACGGGCGCTTTGCTCTTTCTCTTCAGCGGACATAAGGGAGCCGGCGGAGGGCGCCTTCTCGCGAAGCTGCGACCCCTTCTACAGCGACTCTATAGCCTTATGAATCCTTGGGATATCGGCTATATAGCCGATACGAACGCCGTACCAACGGCATATGTCCTAGGCCGGAGGTCGTACTTCCTTTGGGGAGCGGATCAATCTAAAAGGCCTTCTCGCGCCAGATCAGGTGCAGGATGTTGCCTTCCGGGTCGTGGAAAAATGCCAATCTATTCGCGCCGCCCTCGATCGTTTGAAAAATCGCAACGCCGCGCGATTCAAGCTCCTTCACGCCGGCGTCGAAGTCGTCGACGGACACCGCCAAATGGCGAATGCCGGGAGACTTCATGGCCGCCTCGGGCCGATCTCCTTCCGACGGGATTAGCTCAAGCATGGTGCCGTCCGCTGCTCGGACGAAAACGTTTCCGCCATAACGGAACACGATGGGGAAATCGAGGACCTTCTCGTACCAATCGCCGAGCGCTTCGGGGTCGGTCGTGGCAATTGCCGTGTGTTCGATGCCTTTGAACATAAGGTGTGAGGATAGCGAAAAGGCTTGTATGTTTCCAGCGCCTGCTAGTAGAACAGGTACTTCCGCCAAGTTTCTTGCTGATTACCCATCTGACGCATGAGGCTGCGGCTGGTGTGCAGGGTGAAGGGCTTGGGTCTTTTCTTGAGCCGCATGTTGGCCTCTTCAGGGAGGCGGTCGCCTTTGCGATTGTTGCAGCGGCGGCAGGCCGCCACGAGGTTCTCCCACGAACTAGCCCCGCCGCGCGACCGCGGCAAGACGTGGTCGAGGGTCAATTCGCCCATGGGGCATCCTCGGTTGCAGTACTGGCAGGTGTAGCGATCACGGGCCAAGATGTTCTTACGGGACAAGGAGCGGGTCTGACTAGGAATCCGCCGGTATTCCAACAGGCGAATCACGGAGGGGACGTTGATCGCTGCCGATGCCGAGTGCAGCAGGCTGGCGGTGACTACCTCCGGTTGCGCAATGCCCTTGAATAGCAAGATGAGGGCGCGTTTGGCGGCGCAGACGTGGATCGGCTCGTAGCTCGAGTTGAGTACGAGAACCGGTGCGCCCAATAAATGTGCTGTTGCCATGTGCTCGTGTGCCGTCCTAACTCTCTCTAGCTCGTCCCTCACAAAGCCCGACGAGCCAACTGGGCCCTCGCTGCGGTCAATGCCATGACGCTAACCGCGCCGGCCCGTGTCAGGGCCTTGGCGCAAGCTTCCAATGTTGCTCCGGTCGTCACGACGTCATCGACCAGCAGAATTCGTTTACCTTCGACCAACTCGCGCTTCGCCGCGAAGGCCCCGCGCAAGCTCGCGCGGCGCTGAACTCCGGATAAGCCCGCCTGAGGCGGCGTGGCGCGCTTGCGCCTCAAGGCCCGGGGCGCGCACGGCACGGCGTGGCGGCGCGCCACCGCCTGGGCCAGAAGCAGCGACTGGTTAAAACCGCGTTCCAGCCGCTTGCTCCAATGGAGCGGTGTGGGCACGATGAGATCCGCGTGTTGATCCACGCCCACCTGCGAACTGCAACGTTGACCCAGCAATTGAGCCGCGGGCCGCATGCCGTCGTACTTCAATAAGTGGATGACTTGACGGAGATTGCCGGCATAGGGTCCGTAAGTCCAGACGCGGTCCAATGTCTGAGGCTTGCGCCGGCAGACTCCGCAGGCGCCCCTCTCGTCTAGGCCGGCTTCGTGCAACACCTCGCGCTGGCACAGAGCGCAGCGTATGGCCTCAGACCAGCCCTCTATGCCGGCCACGCAAAGTGCGCAAAACGGAAGGCGGCCAGCCTCGACAAGAGGGCGGTCGCACAGTCTGCAGTTGTCTGGAAAGAAAGCCGAGAAAATCCCGTCAGCTAGCGCTCGAAAAGCGCCCGCTGATCCAAGAGCCGGAGTGTGAACCGAGCTAGTCGGGAACTCTCACCTCGCCCCAAAACTTGGCCGCCACGGAATCGTGCCTGCCAACGAATTCATTCTAAGGTTCACGAGAATCCGGCGTCAACCGGCGCGGGAGGTAACTTAAGCGCAGTTTTGTGAAGAACTTAGGGATCAACGAGATCGGTAGAATGAAAGCCATGAGCGGCGTGTTAGCGGATACCGGCCGGAGCATCAAAATTGAAGGCGTCCAGGTCCACTTGGCCCACCCGGACGAATTGCCTGTGAAATGGGTCGGGCAGTCGGAGTTGCTGCGCCAACTGCAAGCAGCCTGGTTGACCATCGATCCGGCAGACGTGCCGATGACGCCTCGCCTGCTGGGGAAGCCCGGCGTCGGCAAGACCACGCTGGCTTACGCCGGGGCCGTCTCATTGCACCGCGAGGCCTACATCATGCAGGCGACGCTTGATACGCGGCCGGAAGACCTGATCATTTCGCCGGTGATTGAGGGAGAAGGAAGATTGCGCTATGTGGCCTCGCCGCTCGTAACGGCGATGGTACGCGGCGGCGTGGCTATTCTGGACGAAGGCAATCGCATGAGCGAGAAGAGCTGGGCGTCGCTGGCGCCGCTGCTCGATACCCGGCGGTATGTTGAGTCGATCATCGCCGGCATTAAAATTCACGCTCACGTGGACTTCCGCATGGTCGCGACGATGAATGACGATTCATCGACGTTCGAGCTTCCGGAGTACATTCATTCGCGCTTGCAACCCCAGATTCTTGTCGACTTCCCCGAGGAAGAAGAGGAGAAAGCCATTCTCAAAGAGAATCTGCCGTTTGCCGATGACGAAGTTCTCGACTACGTCGTACGATTCTTGCAAGCGGCGCACCGCGTGGATGAGAGCTACTCGGCGCGGGACGGCATCAACATCGCCCGATTCGCGCTGAAGCTGCTGAGCGCGGGCGACACGAACCGAGCCGTCGCTCTGAGAACCTCCATCATCCAGACTCTCGGCGCCGAAGCGCTGCGTTATGTCCCCGCCTGAATCCGCTCGCCTGACCCGCATCCGTGTCTACCCGATCAAATCATTGGACGGCGTGGACATCCCTCGCGCCGCCTTAAACGGCCTCGGAGGACTGGCGGGCGACCGTGAATACAGAATCATCGATGAAATCGGCCGAGTGATGAACACGAAACGTGCCGGCGAAGCGATAGCCCGCATCCGTGCTCGGTTCGGATCGAATATGCGCGCGGTGGACTTGAAAAACGACGGCAGCGAAGGACGTTTTTGGCTGCCGGACGACATGAGCGAGCTGAGTTTCTGGTTAGGCGCGCAGTTCGGCGAGACGGTACGCGTCGAGAGGAACACCACGACAGGGTTCCCGGACGATACGGACGCCTCGGGGCCGACAATCATAAGCCGTGCGACGTTGATCGAGGTCGCCTCGTGGTTCCGATGGGACGAAGAGGAGGCCCGACGGCGTTTTCGCGCCAACCTGGAAGTGGATGGCGTACCGGCATTCTGGGAGGACAGCCTTTTCGGAGAAAAAGGCGAGGAGCGCATCGTCGACTTTGGCGGCGCGTGCGTCGAAGTGGTGCAACCTTGCGCGCGTTGCGCGGTTCCGAGCAGAGAGCCGGACACCGGCAGAATCGAAGATCCCGCCTTTGCCAAAACTTTTGCCGAGCGCCGCCGCGGGACTCTGCCGAGTTGGGCCAGGGCTTCGCGATTCGACCATTTCTCTCGGCTCGCCGTGACTACGCGGAGTCCCGCCGCCCAATCCGGGCGAACAATCGCGGTCGGCGACCTGGTTAAGCTGACACAATAAAGTCAGGCTATGTCTTCAACGACCGATCAACCGGCTAAGAACCTCACCGTGCTGGAGCAGATTATTGTCCGCAAGCGCGCTGAATTGGTCGCCGACCGGGCATTGGTGAAAGAAGCCGATCTGGAGCGGCGCAAGAAGCCGTCGCGGCGAGGGTTTCGGCAGGCTCTGCAAAAGAAGACGCCGGCCATCATATCCGAGATTAAGAAGGCGTCGCCCTCGGCCGGAGTGATCTCGGAGAACTTCAAGCCGGCGGAGATCGCCCGAAACTACGAGAAGGCAGGCGCGGCTTGCCTCTCGGTTCTGACCGACAAGCAGTTTTTCCAAGGTTCGTTGGATGACTTGACCGAGGCTCGCGCTTCGTGCGGCCTTCCCGTGCTGCGCAAGGATTTCACGCTCGACCGCTACCATCTGCTCCAGGCGTCGGCGGCTGGAGCGGACTGCGTTCTGTTGATTGTGGCCGCGCTTACGGACCAAGAACTCACCGACCTGCTGTCGCAGGCCGCCGAGTTCGACCTGGACGTCTTGGTTGAAGTGCACAACGAAGCGGAGTTGGAACGGGCTTTGGCGATCGACGTGAATCTAATCGGCGTCAATAACCGCAACCTGAAAACCTTGGATGTCGATCTCGAGACTTCCTTGCGGCTTGCTCCGCTGATTCCCGACCACATCCTGCGCGTCAGCGAAAGCGGCATTCGCACTGCCGACGACATTAAACGCTTAGCGGATGTCGGCTACTCGGCC
>CAMPKL010000187.1 GCA_946887065.1 uncultured Bryobacterales bacterium | reverse complement strand
GACGCACACATGGACGTCACGGTCTACGGCGCGAATCGTCCGCTACACAGCGGGAACTACGGCATCTGGGCGCCCGTGCCTGGAATGGAGCTGGCGCAGTTGCTGGCCAGCATGAAGGACCAAACCGGCAAGGTTATCATCGAGGAGTTTTACGACTCCACAACGCCCATCGGCGCCGAAGAGCGCGCCGCCCTCGCCAAGCTGCCCAACTACGAGGACGAGCTAAAGGCCGAACTAGGCCTCGCCTGGACCGAGGGCCAAGGAGAGACGTTGCCTGAGCGCTTGCTGCTGCCGGCCCTGACCGTGCGCGGTCTCTCCAGCGGACACACCGGCGCACTGGCGACCAACATCATTCCCGATACGGCGACCGCAGCGTTGGACGTCCGCCTGGTCAAGGGCAACGACCCGGTGCAGATGCTCGATCTGGTGGAGCGGCACATCCGCCAGAAAGGCTTTCACGTCGTGCACGAAGATCCCGATGCCGAAACCCGCGCCCAGCATCCGAAAATCGCCAAAGTGACCCGCAGCCGAGGCTACCCCGCCGCGCGGACCGAGATGAGCCTGCCCATCGCCAAGGAAATTGCCGCGGCAGTGACCGCGGCTGCGGGCGAAGAAGTGCTGCTCGTTCCGACCATGGGCGGTTCGCTCCCGCTCTATCTGTTTACCGATCTGCTGGGCAAGCCGGTCCTCCTGCTGCCCATTGCCAACCACGACAACAACCAGCACGCCGAGAACGAAAACCTACGGCTGGCAAACCTCTGGTATGGAGTCGACGTGTTCGCGGCCGTGATGGGTATGTGAATAGAGAAGACCTCAGCCGTAGTCCCTGGGCAAACAAGATGCCCTGCCCTGGGTTTTGTTTGTAACGGTTTAACTCGCAAAGGTATCCACGTCGGCATGAAGATATCCACCGCTGTAGACCTAGAGCTTCTGCGCCGGTTCGCCGAGTTGGGCCAGTGGAGCACCGCCACGGATTTGTACTTCGACACCTGCCTGGACGGCCTAAGCTACGACAGGCGTGAGGAGTTGCACGAAGCCGTTTGGGCCAGGGACAGCCGCGCAGTGGCCCAGGTTGTCGCCCGAATAGCAGCCACGTCCCGTATGTTGGTTCCTCCCGGCAGAGTCAAGCCTTTGCCGCCTCGTTCGGAGCGGTCCAGCGCCGCGAAAAGCGTCGACAAGAAAGCGAGTCTAGGCAACTAAGAGCCGGCATCGCACCTCCCACGACTAGGCCCGCCGCAGTCCGGTTGCGTTACCAGTTCGTCAGTGAGCCGTCTTCGCGGTAAAACTTGGGCGCGATCGTCACGTTCTCGGTGATCTCGGCGATTTGAGTCGCCTTGGTCGAGTCGAACACCACGCCCAGTCCCGGACGATTACTTGGCCACATCTTGCCTTCACGGAAGTCGTAGCATTCAGGCAGGTGCGGCAGTTGTTGAGAACCGTCGCCCGTCATTTCCATCATGCTGAATTGCGGCGCCGACCCCAGTACATGCACCAGCGAAGCCTCGGCGATGGGTCCCGTAAAGTGCGGGATAAGGCCGACGTAATGCGGCTCGCAGTAGGTGGCGAGCTTCTTCATTTCGGTGATGCCGCCGACGTTCGGCAGCGTAATGCGTGAGTAGTCAATCAACCGTCCCTCGATCAGTTCGTTGACTTCCCAGCGGTCCGCGAAGTGCTCGCCCACGGCAATGGGCACCTTGACCAGCGGGCGCAGTTGGCGATAGATGCCGGGGTTCTCGGAGCGCACTAGGTCTTCGCAGAAAATCGGCTCGAGCGGTTCTAGCAGTTCGCTGAGCCGCACCGCGTCGGCGAAGTCCAAACGGGTGTGATAGTCAATCGCCCAGGCGCCGTTTTCGCCCACGCCTTCGCGGATTTGCTCGCAATGACTGACGGTGTCGCGCACCGCCCGCTGCGGCTCAAAAGCTTCATTGTTACGCCCGATCACGCTCGTGCGGAAGGCCTTGAAGCCGAAGTCAATGCAGGCGCGCGCCGTGTCGCGAACGTTTCCCTGAGAGGGGAAGCCCGTCGAGTAACAGTTGACGTAGTCCCGCGTGAGGCCGCCCAGCAGTTCGTAAACGGGCACGTCGAGAGCTTTGCCCTTGATGTCCCACAGCGCCATGTCCAAGGCGCCCAGGGCATGTATCTTCTCCCGTCCTGGAGGATAGAATTCGCCGCGGTACATCAGCTGCCAGAGCTGTTCGATGCGGTTTGGACGCTCGCCGATGATCATGGCGGCGAGGGACTTCATCATATCGGTGGAGCCGCCTTCGCCGATGCCGGTGATGCCCGCGTCGGTTTCAACGGTTACGATTTGAGAGCTTTGGTTGAAGACGCGCATGCCTAGAGGCGAGTCGTAGAAGCGTATGCGCGTGATCTTCATTTCCGCGAGGGCGGCTTGGGCTTGGGCGGCGAGGATGCTGCCGGCGGCAGCGGTTTGGAGAAAGCGGCGGCGTGTGAGCATGGCGAATTTGATCGTAGCGAATAGCGGCCTGCCGTATGCTAACCGGCATCGCCGTCAAACGTCTGTTCTGAGCAGGGGAGCTTTATACTCCAAGTGAGGCGGGAACGGACAGTGAAGCGGTACACCTTGATTGCAATCGCGGCGTTATTGGCGGCAATGCCGGCGCCAGGCCAGATCATCCAACGCATGGAGCGCGATGTGCTGGCGGCCGAGAAATTGCAACAAACGCTGGAAGAGGCTCCCCCGCTTGCGCTGGACGATCTGAAGAAGATTGCCTTATTCGGCCGCTTCTCGCCCGATTTGCGTTCCGAGGAAAGCGGCATGCTCCGGCGCACGGCCCTTCGCTTGAGCCAAGGCGACTATGCTTCGGCGCGCAAGGATTGGGAACTGGCCCTGAGCAAGATGAAGGAACGCGAATTCGAGCCTGACCTCGACGCGCTCGTCCATGGCGTCTTGCAGCAGGCCTACCTCGATAAGAACGCCAACTTCCAGCCCTTGAGGGCCGCCGTCGAGTTCCGAGAGCAACAGCGGGAAGCGGTTTACCGGGAGCGTGCCCGCTTGGAACGCCTGAAAGCTTCGTTCGATGAAGGCAAGGCCTCGGATGATCTGCAGATTCAGCCGCTGATTCTCACCGGCAAATACGCAGCCGGCGTGCGCCCTGTGGAACGAGCCGAGCCGCAACCCGCGACGGCGGACTCGGTCTCGACCGAACTGCAGAGAATTGTGGCGCTCTGCAACACCGCGGACAGCAACGTGCAACAGGCCGTTGCCGACCTGCACAAGGCGCTCGACGGACAGATCCTGCAGACCATGTCGAACGCATCGAAAATGTTGCACGACACGGCCAAGGCCATCATCAACAACGTAAAAGCCTAGGAAAGCCGGCGTTGACCGCAAACCCCATGCCTGGGCTACCCTGGTGCACGTCACGCCTAGGAGGGACCCCCGCCATGAATCGCCGCCTTTTCGCCAAGAGTTTGCTCGCTGTGCCCGCCATGTCGGTCGCCACGGCTCAGGAAGTCGCCCGCCGCACCAACGGCCTGCCGCCGCTCAAGATCGAGGACGTGAAAATCATCCAAACCAGCGGCGGAGCGAACTATCGCTGGGTTTTCGTCAAGATCATCACTAATGAACCGGGGCTCTACGGCATCGGCTCAGCGAACAATCACTATCAAACCAGCGCCGTCGTCGCCGCGCTCGAAAATCATCTGAAGCCCTGGCTGATCGGCCAAGATCCCGATCGCATTGAAGATCTGTGGCAGAGCGCGCACGTCAAAACTTATTGGCGCAATGGCCCCGTGAACAACAACGTGCTCAGCGGCATGGACATGGCGCTGTGGGATATCAAGGGCAAGCGCGCCGGCATGCCGGTTTATGAATTGATGGGCGGCAAGGCGCGCGATGCCGTGCCCTGTTACGACCACGCCGGCGGCAACGATGCGGAAGCCGCGCTCGAGCGCATTCAGCAGGGCATCGAAAACGGTTACCGCCATATCCGCGTCCAGTTTGGACAGTACGGCGGCGGCGGGTTCATCCCCGCGGGCGAGCGCAGCCGCCCCGAAACCGGCTATGCGGGTCCGGCATTCGATGAAGAAACCTACGTCGACCGCGTGCCCAAGATGTTCGAGCAGGTGCGCGCTCGCCTAGGCTTCGAGCCCAAGCTGTTGCACGATGTCCACTCGCACCTGACCGGAATGAACGCGGTGGAGTTTTGCCGGCGCATGCAAGACATGCAGATGTTCTTTGTCGAAGACGTTCTGGCGCCTGAGCAAGTCGACTGGTACGAGCGCATTCGGCAGATCTGCACCACGCCGCAGGCTGTGGGCGAGTTGTTTACGCATCCGTTTGAGTACAACCCGTTGATCGCCAAAAGATGGATCGACTTCGCCCGCTGCCGCGTCTCCGGCATTGGCGGCATCACTCCGGCCAAGAAGCTAGCCAATTTGTGCGAAACGTTCGGCGCGAAGACGGCATTCCAAGAGGGCGGCGAAAATGACCCCGTGAACCAACTAGCCGCCTATCACGTGGATATTTCGAGTACCGGTTTCGGCATACAGGAAGAAAACGGCTTCCCCGACTCAGTTCGCGAAATGATGAGCGGCGTCGCGGAGATCCGCAGAGGCTATCTCTACGACAGCGGACGTCCCGGGCTCGGCATCGACATCGACGAAGCCATCGCCGCCAAGTACCCGATTAAACCTTGGCTGAACGGCGGCGCCTACAGCCTCGACCGCGCACTCGACGGCAGCATCGTGAAACCGTAGCGGCCATTCTAATCGGAATCGAACGGCGTCACATACAGGTCGAATTCGCTCCCGGGCAGGAACGTTATGCGCGCAGCCTTGGCGGTGAACGTTGCCGCCGTTGGCGAAGAACGGTCGCGTTTCCCCTTGCGCCCGAACAATCCTCCGACGGCCGAGCCAATCCCGGAAGCCACCTGCTTACCGCGTTGCAGGACGCCGCCTTTCATCTTGAGTTCCTTGCCGTTCTCATCCACGCCCGCGGCGCCTTGTGAGTTGCGGAAGCCTTGTATTTCGCCGGCGATAGGCACGGCCTCTCCCCCGCCGTGAAGCGCAGTGAAAGCGATCTTGAAATCGGACTGGCCGTCCGGCTTTCCGCTGCTTCTGGCTTCAGTGACTCGTCCATCGATGCGATAGCCGGCGAGTTCGGGAGGGCTGAGAACTTCCGCCGAAATTCGGCTCTCGTCCTGATCTGACCCGAATGAATCCAATATGCGGACTTGGACCGCCGCGGGCAGCAGCGTCTGCGCCGCTGCCGGGGGCGCAGCGGACTCCTCGGACGGCGGCGGTTCGGCTTCAACAGCCTGGACCGGAGACGGCTTGGGCTCAACCGCCGGCGGCGCCTCATCATTCGTTTCGACGGTTAGCTCCTCCGTTGAAAGAGCCGCCGCCGGCGGCTCGCCTTCGGCCGCTGTTTGCTGGACCGGCGCCCGCGACGCAAATCGGGAAGCGACGAACAACGCCGCTGCCGAAAGGACGAACAGCAGTGCGACAAAGCGCAGCAGTCTGCGGTCGAACAGCAAAGCGAGAGTCGAGGGCGCCGCGCGTGCGGCGGGTCTGGCGGGCGGCGGCATCCGCGCGGCAGGGTGCTGCACCGCCAGGCTGAACTCCTCTGCCGAAGCGAAACGGTCCTGGGGATCCTTGGCCAGCGCCTTGAGGATGGCCTCGCTTAGCGCTGCGGGAATCGACGCATCCACTTCGCTCGGAGGTACGGGCTGTTGTTCGAGGTGGGCCCGCATCAGCTCGTACGCTTGGCTGCCCCGGAAGGGCCGCCGTCCGGTCGTGAGCTGATAGAGGACCGCGCCCATCGAATAGATGTCCGCCCGTTGGTCAACCGGAACTGCTGCGGTGATCTGCTCGGGAGAAATGTAAAAGACCGAGCCCATGGGACTCCCGGTCGACGTCAAGGTAATGTCGGTCTCCGTCTTCGCCAAACCGAAATCCGTGATCTTGAGAGTCTTGGCGGGACCGATGAGCAGGTTCTCGGGTTTGATGTCGCGATGGATCACGCCGCGAGAATGGGCATAGGCCAGTGCGGAAAGCGCCTGGACGGCAAAGCTCAGTTGCTCGTCCAGGCCTAAGCGGCCACGTTCCAGGTATTCGCCAAGCGACTCGCCCTCCACGAACTCCATCACCAACACCAGGCCGTCTTCAGACTCGAAAGCGGTTAGAACGGAGGCGATGTTGGGATGGTTCAGATTCGCTTGGACCCGCACTTCGCGCAGGAATCGTCCTCGGGACTCTTCGTCTAACGAACGAGCCGGCAGCAGCACCTTCAGCGCTTCGATGCGCCCCGTGATGCGGTGCCGGACCTTGTAAACTCGGCCGGCTCCGCCCGTGCCCAGTCTTTCCAGGACCTCGTATTCGCCTACTTGGCTGCCGACATCGATCATGGTCGCCTGTGAGACCCGGCTGGACCGAGTCCCACTCATTCAGTGTGACGCTCGGGAACTGGTCTGGGCGCTAGGCGCGCGACATTACGATACTCGACGAAAGGCCTTATTCGCAGCCGGCTCGAAGGGGTAAGCCGTTGAAGTTTGAGGGAGGTTGGTACCGACGGGTGGACTTGAACCACCGGCCTCCTGATCCACAATCAGGCGCTCTAACCAACTGAGCTACGTCGGCACAGACCCTTTCATCTCAGCATCGCACCCAGCCTCAAGTCAATCCGGCGACCCAGGCCCACAAACATACCGCGACCCCAGCCAAGCCGCGTAAGCGGCGGGTTTTCGCACCAGCCGCCGCAACCAACAACTTTTTTCAAACTTTCTTTCCCCATGCCTACAACGACTTACGCCTCAACCACCCTCAAAAGCCTTGACACAGGGTGCTACACCTAAATACAGAAGATCCTTGGCTGGACCGAGCACGGTCAGGGGCGCCGATGCATCGGTCGAAAGTGTTTGGGGCAGGCGGTGAGGCCAAACGATCCGCAGCGTAAGAGCGATACAGAAACTAGGGTCGACCCAAAGACATCTCCGGTTC
>CAMPKL010000186.1 GCA_946887065.1 uncultured Bryobacterales bacterium | reverse complement strand
GCCAGTTGCTCCTCGGTCTCCACGCCTTCAGCGACGACCCCCAACTGCAAGTTGTGCGCCATGTTGATGATCGACCGCGCCAGCGCCGATGCTTTCGGGTCGGTTTCAATATCGTGGACGAACGATTGATCAATCTTCAACACGCTGCAAGTGAGCTTGCGCAGATAGGACAACGCCGAGTAGCCTGTCCCGAAATCGTCGATCGCCGTCGTGATGCCCAACAAGTTCAAGCGGTCCAGGCTTTCGACCGTCGATAGCCGGCCATCGACCAAATCGCTTTCGGTAATCTCCACTTGCAACCATTGTGGATCGACGCCTGACTCCTTCAGCACTCGAGCAACCACGTTGGAAGTGTCCATGTCCGCGAGTTCTCTCGCGGAAAAGTTAATCGAAAGTTTGATCGGCTCCAGGCCTTCCGCCCGCCATTCGTTGAGCTGCCGGCAGGCTCTTGCGAAAACCCATTGGCCGATCTGCACGATCATGCCGCTCTCTTCAGCCAAGCCAATAAACTCGGCAGGGAAGACCAACTCGTCGGATGCGCGGCGCCAGCGAATGAGAGCTTCGGCGCCCATAATCTTGCCGTCAACGGGACTTACCAGCGGTTGATAGTGCAATTCAAACTCGTCGTTCTCCAGCGCCTTGGCCATGTCGCTCTGCAAACTGAAGCTGCGTGACATCACCCGGCCCATTTCCGAGTCGAACGCCAATACCTGGCCGCGCCCGGAAGACTTCGCCTGGTACATCGCGATATCCGCGTTGCGCATGATCTCGTTGCCGTTGCTCGTTCCTTCCGAACTTAGCGCAACGCCGATGCTGGCCGCCGTCAAGATCTCGTGCGAGCCGATGATGAACTTCTCCGCCATCAAGTCCCGAATGCGCCGAGCGACTTCCATCGCGTCTTCAAGGCCGTGCACGTTGCGCATCAAAACGACGAACTCATCCCCGCCCAGGCGGACAGCCAAGTCCTGTTCGCGGACGGCCTTCTGGATTCGCTGAGCGACTAGCCGCAACAACTCGTCGCCGACATGGTGTCCGAGCGTGTCGTTAACGGCCTTGAAGCGATCCAAGTCCATGAATGCGACCGCGAACGAGCCCGTGCCCGAGCGCTTGTTCTTCTGAAAGGTTTCCTCCAGCGCTTCCAGCAGATGTTGCCGGTTCGCTAGTCCCGTCAGCCGGTCATGCGTCGCTTCGTGGACGAGTTGCGCCTCGAAGTTCTTCATGCGTTTGATGTCCGTCTGCGAACCGGCCAACCGTTCGGGCTCGCCGTCCGGACCGAGGACGGAACGTCCATGCGAAAGCACCCAGCGATACGTGCCGTCGGCCTGGCGTATGCGGTGCTCGCACTCGAAGTACGGCGTCTTGCCGTCCAAGTGGGAGGAGACGCGATTCATCAACTCGTCGAGGTCATAGGGATGAATCAGATTGAACCAAGCGTCGGGGTGGCTAGTCTGGCTGTGGTCTCCGTAGCCCAGCAGCGCCCGCCAGCGCGGCGAGAAGTAGATCTGGTCTTCCTTGAGGTTCCATTCCCAGAGACCATCTAACTCTCCGTGCGCCTGCAAGATTCGTTGCGTGTTGTCGTCTGGGGGAGGTAACGGAATAACCAGAAGGTCGCGGTATTGCTCTTTTTGGCGTTCTAACTCGGCCAGTTGAGCGGTCTGCCATTTCACTATCGTCTGGCCCAGTACCGCGGCGAGCGCGAGCAACGCAGCTAGGCTAAGCCCAACCGTGGGCCACGCCGTCACCTCGGGCTTGAAGAGCCAGCACGCGGCCCAGCCGCCGACGACAAACGCCGCCAGGGCAATGAGTCCCTTTCGAGTGGGGACGAAGATCGCGACGAGGACCGCGGCCGCGAGCAGCGGCATGGCCGCGACCGAACCGGGCAGGGTTGCGGCTTGAATTCCCGCGCTGGCGAATAGCGAGGCGGCGGCTGCAATCGAGATCCGCTCGATCTTCTCCGCGGGCAAGTCATCGCCCTGGATCCAGAGACCAAGCAGAAGCAAAACGAAGGATTCGCAGACCGCCAGAATACCGAGCGTCAGCGCGGTCCCGGGGGGATCGGCGGCGAGCCGTGCATCGACGAACCAAAGCAGCAGCGGCGCCGCCGCTAGCGGCATCAGCACCTTGCGCAGCGTCGCTTCGGCAAGGGCCGTAAAGTGCTCGTCGGGTCCCGCGACGACGACAGCATCGACAATGCCGGCGACGGGATGGGCTTGCAAGGCCGCGTCAACGTAGCGGTCCGCGGCCCCTGCCCCTGAATCGCGATGCTCGGAGCCCTCCGTAACGCTGGCCGCCAGAGTCTGCAACTGCCCGCGAAAGGAAGCCCGCACCGACGAAGCGATTTTTTCGCTTGGAGTCAACGACACCTCCCCTTGGACTTAGAAGTATCCCGGAATGGTTGTCCCGAACCATGAGCAAGTCCCCCTGAATTTCCCTAGGAGAACCGTGTACGCCTGGTACTCGAGGACGGGGGGCATTACGGCAATACCCTTACGCCGTTAGAACAGGGTCTCGCCAGGTAGCTTCGCCGCTTGCTTGATCCAGTTCGTCACGAGGTTCTCATCGAACTCTTCGCCCTCGTGGATGTGGAAGTAACGCATCCCCTCATGCTTGGACTCGATCGGCGGGACAGGGCGCAGCGCCGTGCCGCGGAAGAACGAGACCTTGACGTATCGCGCAAAGCAATGGAAGCTCAAGAACCAGCCCCGGCCCTCGATTCCGTAGAAAGGCGAGTTCCACCTCACCGCCTTACGGACGCCGGGCACGGCGCCCACGATGAGCTCGTCGAGCCGCCGCCCGACATCACCCGTCCAGCCCGGCATGGCCGCAATGTAAGCCTCGACCGGCGCAGCGCCGTCGCCCTTGGCAATCTGCGGATTGCCGCCCGAGAGCAGGGGTACCTTTTTGGATGTCTTGCCGGCCATCGTCTTTATTTGATTCTACGCAGCTTGGCGGGACCGCTTGCCCGCGCGCGCATGAGGTAGCGTGTTGAAATGATGGCCGTTGATGGCGACGGCGTACGGTGCGCCCGTCTTCGGGTCGCGCCATACCTGAGCGCGGTGTGGGATGTCTTTGCCGTACAGATCCACAGTCTTGTTGCCGACCGCCCCGATCGCCCACTCGCCGTCCGGGAGACGGATGTCGAGGGTATAGGTGGTGGAATCGCAGGTGTCGTCGACCCGGATGACGACCTCAGCGTCCGCTGGGGCGACATCTCTTAGCAATCGAAACCGTTTGTAGACGAAGACGATTAAAACTATGCCGACGACGATTAGGCAGATGCCTACCAACAGAAGGATCCCCGCGAGGAGGGTCGGCAGCTCTTCCTCATCGAGCGCCGCAGGGTTAAAGAAGAGCCACAAGAAGAGGCTGCCGATGCCGATAGCCAAGATGCCGCGGTAGGAGATCAAGCCCCACCATTTTACTGGCGGCGACTCCGGCTGTGGTTGCCTTCCCAACCCGTCAGCATCGTGAGCAGTTTCACTTGACATGCCAGTGAAGCTCGTGGGACGATCACTGGCATGCCAAGTGAAGAGCGGCGCGTCGAGTTGCTTCAGGGTACGCTCGACCTCATCGTGCTGCGGGCCCTGTCCACGATGGGTCCGCTCCATGCCTACGCGCTCGCGACGCGTCTCGAGCAGGTCTCCGACCATCCCCTCGCGCTCAATCAGGGAACGTTGTATCCAGCGCTCATCCGGCTGGAGCAGAAAGGCTGGATCAAGGGCTCGTGGCGAAAGACCGAGACCAATCGCGAGGCCAAGTTCTATACCCTCACGAAGGCCGGTGAACGCGCCATGACGGAGAAGGTCGAAAGCTGGCGGCGTCTCGCCGGCCTCGTTGACAAGCTCCTATTGGAGTTCTGACAAATGTCGGATCTTCGTCGCTTCTTTCATCGGCTAGCGGCGCCGTTTCGCGGACGCCGCGCCGACGCCGACCTCACGCGGGAGATCGAAGCGCATCTCCAACTTCTCGAGGAAAAGTTCATTGCGAATGGCATGGACCCCGCGGAGGCGCGTTTGGCGGCGAAACGCACGTTCGGCAACGTCGAGCTAAGCAAAGAGCTTCAGCGCGATGCGCGATCCTACCGATGGCTCACGGGCTGGGCGATGGAGTTACGGCTCGGCGTCCGAATGCTTGTCCGCTATCCGGGGCTTACGGTAGTCGGAAGTCTCGCCATGGCCTTCGCGGTCGTGGTCGGCGCCGGAGTCTTCGAGATCGTTAAGCGGGCGACAGACCCGGTTCTCCCCCTCCCAGAAGGGGAACGCATTGTTGGGCTGACGTACTGGGACCGCGTGGAGAACGCTGGAACACGCTCAAGCTCCTACGACTTTCTCACCTGGCGGGAAGAGCTAACAACGCTGCAGGAATTGGGAGCTTTCCGGCTAATAGAACGGAACCTCACCGCTGAAGGCGGCGTCGCCGAGCCCGTGATGGTCGCCGAGATCAGCCCGTCGGCCTTCCCTATGACGCGCGTCCCTCCGCTGCTTGGGCGCGCGCTGACGGAAGAAGATGAAGACCTCGGCTCGCCCGCGGTTGCGGTCCTCGGATATCGCCTGTGGCAAACGCGTTTTGGCGGCGACCGGGCAGTCGTGGGCCGCACGGTGCGGCTCGGAGAGGTTCAGGCGACCATCGCCGGCGTAATGCCCGAGGGCTTCGCCTTCCCCGTCGACGACCACCTTTGGACGCCGCTCCGTTCCGCGGAACTGGTTCGCGAGCCCGGTCAAGGCACGCTCCATGTATTCGGCCGCCTGGCGCCGGGCGCCGATCTGCGGGAGGCGCAGGCGGAAGCGGCGGTCATCGGGACGCGCAACGCGGCAAGTTTCCCGGATCACTATGCGAACTTAACTCCGCAAGTGCTGCCTTATGCCAACTCGATCATCTGGCTACCTCCTGACTTCTTTACGCTTGCTGGAATCCATTCGGTCAACGCATTCGCCATCCTGCTGTTGATCGTCATCTGCGGCAATGTCGCCCTGTTGATGCTGACTCGCTCGGCGACCAGGGAGCGGGAGATTCTGGTGAGGAGCGCGCTCGGCGCCTCGCGCGGCCGGATACTGGGCCAGCTCTTGCTGGAGGCGTTATTGCTGGCCGCGCTAGCGGCGGCTCTGGGCCTCATCGCGACAAACGAACTGTTGAAGGCGGCTGCGCAAGCGCTGCGCGGGCCGGACCGCTGGCCGTTCTGGCTCGACGGCGGGCTGTCGCCGACCACCGTGGCCTACGCCGCGGCGCTTACGCTCCTGGCGGGCATCATCGTGGGAGTGGTCCCGGGGTTGAAGGTCATGGGTCGAGGCGTGTCGGATCGGCTCCGCCAGTCGACGGCCGGAGGCGGAGGCCTCAGGATGGGCCGCGTGTGGACAGGACTGATCGTGACGCAGATCGCCGCCACCGTTCTTTTTACGGCCACCGCGTACGTTGTGTACCGCCAGGCCAAGTACATCGCTTCCGTTGAGAGCGTCTTCCCCGCCGAACAGTACCTCTCGGTGCGGCTCGAAATGGAATCGGAAGGCGCCGCGGAGGCCGTCGACGCAGCCGTGCCGGAGCGCCGCCGTCGAGACTTTACCGTTGCCGTTCGTGAGCTGGAACGACGGCTCGCCGAAGAGGCTGCGGTCGCGGCCGTCACCGTGGCGGAGCGACTCCCGCTGATGGCGACGACGAGTTATCGCGCCATCGAAGTGAGTGAAGCGAGCTCTGAGCAGCAAGGCGACCGCCCGGGAGTGGGCGCTTCCGCCGTACCGCCGAACTTTTTCGAAGTCTTCCAAATGCCTGTGCTGGCGGGCCGCAGCTTCGATTCACGCGACCTGGCCGAGAACGCGAACACGGTCATCGTCAACAACTTGTTTGTCGATCGAATCCTGGGCGGCCGAAATGCGATCGGCCAACGGATTCGCTACCTCGCCCCGGAATCAATCGACGCTCTTCAACCGCCTGCGGAGCCAGGACCGTGGCTTGAAATCGTCGGCGTCGTGCGCGACTTGGCGCCCGACAGCGGCGCCCCGTTAAATCTCGATAACCCGGCGCAGGCGCGCCTTTATGAGGCCCTTGACGTCAGCGAGGCGAACGCCCCTCTTTATCTCGCCGTGCACGCCAGGGCCGATCCGGAGTCGCTGACGCCGACGCTGCGCCGTGTCGCCGCGGATGTCAGTCCCCTGCTGCGGCTTCACGACATTTTGCCGCTCGACAATGCCGTTAGCGGGGACGCTCGCGCCTGGCGCGTCTTCGCCAACGGTTTTACGTTGGCGAGCGCGATCGTGCTCCTTCTCTCGCTGGCGGGAATCTACTCCGTGACCTCCTTCACGGTCACGCGGCGAACTCGGGAAATTGGGGTGCGGGTGGCGTTGGGCGCCTCGGCGCCGCGTCTCATCGCGGAGATTTTTCGCGCACCGTTGCTCCAAGCCGCCGCGGGCATTCTTGCCGGATGCAGCCTATTGGCCCTCGTCACCTTCACCCGGAGCGGATCGGGCCCAGACGTTGCCAGGCACGCCGCGATGCTCCTCGCGTTCGGAATCGTCACGATGGGCGTCTGCGCGCTGGCCTGCATCGGCCCGATCTTGCGTGCGTTAAGGGTGGAGCCGGTGGTGGCCTTGAGAGAGGACGCATAGGGGCGGACCTCGTGTAATGTGCGAATTGTGAGGGCACTCAGCTTCGCGTGTTATGCTCTCTTTGGCGCGCACCAGGGCGCCGCCGTGTCCGCGGGAAGGGACCGAGTCCCCCTGGTATCTGATTCACTTATCGTTTGCCAGTGAACTCTTTTCTGCCCGAGCGAGCGGACACCGGGCGATCGGCTGACGCACTGCGCACAGCCAGAAAAGGAGCTCATCCATGTCGACCCGCTCGCTTCCTACCCGACACCTTCCGGCCCGTCCGGACATCGATCAGCCGAAACGTCAGGCCAAGGAGCTGCTCGACGCCTTTCAGTCCGGCAGCCCCGAGGCCGTTTCAGAGGTGCACGCGCACTATCGCGATCCCGACCGCGCGACGTTCGCC
>CAMPKL010000185.1 GCA_946887065.1 uncultured Bryobacterales bacterium | reverse complement strand
ACGTCGCCGTCAGCGATGCGCTGGGCCATGCCTTCGACGATGGCCGTCTTGCCGACGCCGGGTTCACCGATCAGCACCGGATTGTTCTTGGTGCGGCGGCAGAGAATCTGTATAAGACGGTCGACCTCTTTCTCGCGCCCGATCAGCGGGTCGAGGGAGTTGTCGGAGGCCGCCTGCGTCAGGTCACGGCTGAACTCCGCAAGCATCGAACTGTCTTTCGGACGGTTCGAGAGAAGCTTCTCGGACTGCGACTTGGACAACTCATCGCGGATAGTCGATAGCCGTAAGCCGCGCTCGTGCAGGATTTCCGCGGCAAAACACTTTTCTTCGCGCAGCAAGCCGAGCAGCAGGTGTTCAGTGCCGATGTGTTTGTGGCTCAGCCGCTCCGCCTCTTCGGCCGCGAAGGCCAAAACCCGCTTGCACTCGTGGCTGAGCGGCAGGTCGACCGACGTCGAGACCTTCTCGCGCACCGTTGTGTGCGCTTCGATTTGCTTACGGATCGACTCGACCGCGGCATGAGACCGCAGGAACCGATTGGCGAGGGCCTTGTCTTCGCGGATTAAACCCAGCAGCAAGTGCTCGGTTTCGATATAAGGACTGCCGAACTGGCTGGCCTCATACCGAGCGAAGAAGATGACGCGTCGCGCTTTCTCGGTGTAGCGTTCAAACATGATATTGGGTTGAAATAGGACCCTTCAACACTGGTCTCATCATATCAGCAGGCTACGGATGTCCATATAGCCCGCTAGTACTTCTGACGCAGTACCTTCATGCCGAGGTTCCACCCGACTGCTTGGCGAGGTCTTCCCGCACCTTTTCGACGCTGAGACCGAGTCCTCGAAGGATCTCCGCGGCGACGCAATCGTGTCTCAATAAAAGCCCGAGGAGCAGGTGTTCGGGGCCTATGTGCTGATGATTGAGGCGTTTCGCTTCTTCGCCGGTGGACAGCAAAGCGAGCCTGGACTCCATGCTGAGAGGCATATCGACGTTGGCTGGTATCTTTTCACCCACCGGCATGCAGTCCCTGATTTGCTGCCGAATCGCCTCAGCGTCGATGGGCGTCCCGGCGAGACGTTCGAGCTGGCCTTGGTCGTGGCGAATCAGGCCGAGCAGAAAGTGTTCGGTTTCGATCTCAGCGCCGCCGAACTCGCCGGTCTCGTACCGTGCGAAGAAGATGACCCGCCGGGCCGCCTCGTTGTAGATCTCGAACATGGTGTAGACGCCCGGCGTCTTCAACGCTCTAATGATAGAAGATGAAACTCCTGGTCACGGGCGGCGCGGGCTTTATTGGTTCGGCGTTCATTCGATTGCTGTTAGCGGAAGATCCCGCGGTCGAAATCGTCAACCTCGACGCCCTGACTTATGCGGGCAACTTGGAGAATCTCGAGCCGGTCGCCGCCAATCCGCGATATAGGTTGGCACACGTCGATTTGCGCGACGCCGAGGCAGTCTCGCGCACGGTCGACAAAGCCGCTCCGGAAGCCATTGTTCACTTCGCCGCCGAGTCCCACGTCGACCGCAGCATCCTCTCGCCGAAGCCGGTGATCGACACGAATTTCGTCGGGACGTTCCATCTGCTCGAAGCCGCCAAGAGCGCTGGCGTAAAGCGCTTCGTGCACGTGTCCACCGACGAAGTCTACGGCAGCATCGACGAGCCCCATGAGGCCGACGAGTCGGCGCCGTTGCGCGCCAGCAGTCCCTATTCCGCATCGAAGGCCGGCGCGGACATGCTGGCCCTGTCCTACTGGACGACCTATAAGATGCCCGTCCTGGTAACGCGCGCTTCGAACAACTACGGGCCTTACCAGTTCCCGGAGAAGCTGATTCCGCTGATGATCGCCAACGCTCTTGAGGACAAGCCTTTGCCGGTTTACGGCGACGGCATGCAGATTCGCGATTGGTTGTATGTCGACGATCATTGCCGCGCGATTCGCTCCGTGCTGGAACTCGGCCAGGCGGGCGAGATTTACAACGTGGGCGGCTCGAAAGACCTGCCGAATATCGACGTAGTACGCAAGATTTTGGCGGCTACCGGCAAGCCCGACAGCCTGATCCGCTACGTGCAAGACCGCCCCGGCCACGACCGCCGTTACGCCATCACCAGCGAGAAGTTAATGGCCGCGACGGGCTGGGCGCCGCTGATGGAATTCGAACAGGGATTGGCTGAGACGATCCGCTGGTATCAGCGGAACTCCGGCTGGGTCGAGCGCGTCCGCAGCGGCGCCTATCGCCAATACTATGAGTCGAATTACTCCGCCCGTATGGGCTCGACCGCCGATTGACAATGCTCCCGGCTCGTCGCTAGAGTTGAGGGTTAGAAGCGGGAGTAACTCAGTTGGTAGAGTGCGACCTTGCCAAGGTCGATGTCGCGGGTTCGAGTCCCGTCTCCCGCTCCAAAAGTTCCCTAGAACTGACGGCCCCTGGTTCCCTCCCGTGGGCCGTTTTGTTCGTCTTCGGGGCGCGGTGGCCGAGTGGCTAGGCAGAGGTCTGCAAAACCTCGTACAGCGGTTCAAGTCCGCTCCGCGCCTCCATCCCTTCTTCAGCCGATTTCATGGGAAAGCGGCCCGGTCAAAGGCAACGCACAGACCTGTAGGTTAAAGCGGCGACCAACGTCGTGATGACCGGCTTCCCGATCAGACGCTACCGTATCATGATCGGAGCCAACTTGGACGCCACAAGCGGCCAGCCGCGATGGAAAGTGAAAGCCGCTACCTTTTTCTCTGCGCCTTAATCGTCACAGCAGTGACGTTCGGGCTCAGTGAATGGGCCGGGGCTCCTCCAGAAGTCGAACCAGCTTCGGCGCCCGCCGGCGAATTTTCAGGCGAGCGTGCGTACACGCTGTTGGCGGAGATCCTGTCGGAACGCATACCGCACCCGGTCGGCAGCGACGCCAACAAGCGCGTCCGGTCGCGAGTCGAAGGCTATCTCAAGCGGAACGGCATCGTTTATGAAGTCATGGAAGGCTGGGGATGTGCGTTTGGACGCACGAATTGCGCCTGGACCGAAAATGTCATCGCTCGGATCCCAGGCGAGCGTGACAGACCCTATGTCGCCTTGATGGCCCACTATGACTCGGTTCCGGCTGCTGTTGGAGCGGGCGACAACGGAATCGGTCTTGTCGCGGTGCTCGAATCCGCTCGCATCCTGAAGGTCGGGGGCCCGCGGCGGAACCCGCTTCTGCTGATCTTGACCGATGGAGAGGAGACGGGGCTTGCCGGCGCGGATGCGTTTTTTCGAGCCAATCCGCTCGCCCGCGAAGTCGGCGTGGTTCTGAACGTGGACGGTTCAGGAACAACCGGCGCCAGCATGCTGTTGCGCACCGCGGGCGACGCTTCCAAGCTTATCTCCGTCTACCGTGACGAAAGTAAGTTTCCCTGGGCGAATTCTATCGCGGAAGAAGTCTTCAAGCGCATGCGCAGCGACACGGATTTCTCCGTGGCCAGGGACGCGAATGTACCGGGCATCGACTTTGCCTTTGCCGGCGAACGCGCGCACTACCACACGCCCAACGACAACCTCGACAACATCGACAAGCGCACACTGCAACATCACGGCGAGAATCTGCTGCCCACTGCCCGCAAGTTGTTGGACATGGAACTCACGGACCTCGCCGGCGAGAGCAGCCGCACGTATGTACAGATTCCGAGTATGGGCGGCGTGTTAGTGGATTGGCCGCAATGGGCGAACGGGGCGTGGGTGGTTATCGGGGGGATCTCGTTGCTCGCCGTGCTGTTTCGGGAGGGTCTACTGGAGTCTGGTTGGCGCCGACGGCTCACTGTATTGGGCGCTCCGTTGCTGGTCTTGGCGGCAGCCGGCGCCGTGGGTATCGGGGCATTCAAGCTGGTGTCGTTGATGAACGGAGCGCAACCGTCGTGGCCGGCGACACTGTGGCCTTATCACGTGCTATTGTTCGCCGCGCCCGCGCTGGGCGCGTTGGCGGTTGGCTGGAGCGTCTATCGCAAGGTCAGCGTACCTCTCGCACTGGCCGGCGCTTGGAGCTGGTGGTGGCTTGTTGGGTTGGCCGCGACGCTCGCCGCGCCGAGCGCCGCGGGCGTCATTCTGGCGCCGCTGCTGCCGGCCGTCGTGCTGCTTCTCGCAACCGGCGCCGTACAGCATACAGCGCTAAGAACGATACTGCTTGCCGATACCCTCGTGGTTGCGACGGGCCAAGCGCTCAATCTCGCGCTTGTGCTCGCGCAAACACAAGGCTACGCTCTCGTCTTCGCGGCGTTTCCGTCCATCGCTCTTTTCTTGTCGGTGTTGGTCCCTATGGCGCGAGGTCGAAGCGCCCTCTTCAGCATGACGGGAGCGTTGCTGTTGACCGTGGTCGGAATCGCGGGCGCTATAGCGACGCCTCTCTATTCGAGTTGGCGGCCGCAGCAAGTCAACATCAGGTACATAGAGAACCTCGATGACGGAACGGCGAAGGTGACGTTAATGAGCCCGAACCCGCCCGAGTTCATGCTGAGGGAGTTGGATTTTTCCCGCGACCCGCAGGCGATTTATCCGTGGACCGATACAAAGACAAACAACGTCGCTGTGGCGCCGCCGAGCGGTTGGCTGCCGCCTGACGCCACGGTTGTGGCCAGCAACGTTGAGAGCGGTATCCGAACCGTTGATCTCGTGCTCCAATCCCCGCGGCGGGCGCACACGATGGCGCTGTTCCTGCCTGCGAAGGCCGAAGTGCGGGGGGTGGTTCTCGACGGCATCGATCTGGAACCGATCAAGGATCGCGATGGTTATGTGATCCGGCTGACAGGGATGAACGACCAGCCGGTGAGGTTGCAGATCACGATGCAGAGTGATGAGCCGGTCGATGCCTGGCTTATCGACAGCTCGACTGAGCTCCCTGCGTCGGTCCAATCGCTGGTGGCGGCGCGCCCGCCGCTCGCCTCGCCGGCAGGTCAAGGGGACAGCGGGGTGCTGGCGAGAGCGGTTCGGCTGTGAGCCGGAGCCTGCCGCGGCCGCCCTTTTGCCGTAGGCTCTTTAGTCCCCTCTGCGCTTCCGTGGGAAAAAAGGAGCGGCGTTTTCGCTAGACTCTTGCGGATGCCTGCCCCTTCCTCTCCGGCCGAAGCGCGCGCTATCAATCGTTGGTTGATTCCGGTTGGGGCCGTAGCGGTTCACATCTGCATAGGCAGCGTCTACGCTTGGAGTACGTTCAATCGCCCGATGCAGGAGTTGTTCGCCGGCGTCGGATGGTTTAACCCGACCTATGCGACGTACTCGACGGCGCTTGTGCTGCTGGGGCTGAGCGCGGCGTTCGGCGGTCCGTGGGTAGAGCGCAGAGGCCCGCGGGCCGCTGCAACGGCCTCGGCGATCTTTTTTGGCAGCGGCTTGATCGTGGGCGGATTGGGACTCGCGACCAAACAGCCGGTCCTCGTGTTCCTTGGAATGGGAGTTATCGGAGGGATCGGCTGCGGACTCGGATACATCGCTCCGGTGAGTACGCTGGTCAGGTGGTTCCCGGATCGGCGGGGGATGGCCACGGGCATGGCGATCATGGGGTTCGGGGGAGGCGCCTTTGTCGCGGGCCGAGTGAACGCGGTGTTCATCGAGCGCATGGGCGTCGCCAACACCGTACTGACAATGGGCGCCGTTTACTTCGCTGTGATGCTGATCGGGGCCCGTATTCTTCGGCGGCCTCCGGCGGGCTGGAAGCCCGAAGGCTGGCAGCCGCCGGCAGTACGGAACCCGATGATCTCCGCGATCAGCGTCACCCGCAACCAAGCGATTCGCACGCCTCAGTTTTACTTACTGTGGGGGATCCTGTTCATCAATGTCACTGCGGGAATCGGGATCCTGGCGCAGGCGTCTCCGATGGTGCAAGATCTATTCGGGATGAGCGCCGTGCAGGCCGGGACGTTGGTTTCGCTGCTCAGCATCTTCAACGCCGGCGGGCGCTTCGTTTGGGCGTCCGGCTCGGATTACATAGGCCGGCTGAATACGTATCGGGTATTCTTTCTCGCGCAGGTTGCCCTTTTCTTGCTCATCCCGGGGTTAGCGTCTAGAGGGGACTGGCTGCTCTTCCAAGCGAGCTTATTCGCGGTGTTGACCATGTATGGCGGCGGCTTCGCGACCATCCCGGCCTTCCTCGCCGATATCTTCGGTCCGGAGAACGTGAGCGCCATCCATGGAGCCACACTCACCGCCTGGAGCGCCGCCGCCATCGTGGGTCCGGCCATCATCACGGAGCTGTCCCGCCAAGCGAAAGCCGGACTGGCGTCGGGGGAAAGTCTCGTGCATATCTACGACAGCCCTCTGCAGGTTCTCGCGGGATTGCTGGCCGTGGGCTTTCTGCTGACCTTGCTGATCAAGCCGTTAGAGGAGCAGTGATTGGTCTTTCCGTCGCGTGCTATGATCACGGCGGTGCTGCGATTCGGCAAAGTGCGCGCGGCGTTGGCCGGCGCTTTGAGCCTGCTGCTGGTGCTGCTAATCAGCGGCGTCGCGTTGCTCGAATGCCCGTTCTTGACGGCAGAGGCGACCGCGACGGCAAGCCATTGTCCACGCCCGGAGGAGTCCAACCATCCTCCGCAGTGTCCCTACGCGCCAAGCCTTGAGACGTGCCCTTACTACTTGAGCGACGGCAAGCTGAACTTCGTTGAAGCTCGCGTCGAAGCCGTCGTTCCCGCCGCTATCGGATTCCGGTCCGATTTGGAGGCCCCCGCAGCGGATTCCTGGCCGCTTGTACCCTCACGCAGGATCAATGACCGGGATTTGCACATCCGCTTGCGGGTGCTGCTGATCTAGAAATCTCCACACTCGTTGTAGACCGCGACGCCGCGCCTGGTGCGCCGGCGCACGCCTACTTGTCAATCGAGTAACTGTCTATTTAGAAGGAGATACACCATGAAAATCGCGATATTCGCGTTAATGCTTATGGGCGCGCTCGGCGTTGCCGGCTATGCGGCAGACGCCGCATGTTGCGACGGTACGGAGTGCTGCACCGGCACACGCTGCTGCCGGCGCTAGTCCGGCCGTAAGTGACGG
>CAMPKL010000184.1 GCA_946887065.1 uncultured Bryobacterales bacterium | reverse complement strand
TGCTGTATCACGACTTCGCGGCGGACACCTACACGGGCGCGCTTTCCGACGGCGGCGCCGACTCGGTCGACGGTCACTACGAATGTCCGTGGATCGGCTATCGGCCCGGCTACAATCCTTGCAATCCCCCCGGCCGCCGGCGGCCGCCCGACGCCTGACTAGGCGGGTGGGGATGGGCGATGGTTTCCACGGGACACGGCGCAGATCAGAGACCTGCTTGGAAAGCGAAGCAAGATTCCGCGATGTACCGAGCCGGTTTATCACGGCTCTGGATGCGGCCGGAGAATCTCGGATATTCGCGGGCTAGGGTGAACGCCTCCGGCGCCATCACCGTGGCCAGTTTCGAGACCCGCACTGGGTCCACGACGTTCAGTCCGGCATGGAGTCCCACGGCGGCCGTTCCCAGCGCGGCCAGTTCCACGTGGGTCTTGCGGGTACATTTCGTAACCGCTACATCCGCGGCGACCATGATGCGTTCGATAACCGGGTCGAACTCCACGACGAGCGTGTCCTGCCGGTCTGCGAGCCTGGCGCTGATCATTTCATGGTCCGAGCCAGCGACCCAGATCAGGAACTTTGACGGTTTGCCTAGGCTGTCGTAAGCCTCAATAATGCGGTCTAGGATAGGAACCTTCTCTTCGGTCCAGCTTCCTGGCAGGACCGCGACGACGAAAGCGTCCGACGGGATCCTCAGTTCGGTGCGAGCGCGGTCCCTGTCTTCCCGGCCGTATTGAAATTCGCGCAGGACGGGTCCGACGTACTCGACCCGGCCTTTCACGCAGGGCGGCTCATCAAATATGCCTGGCTCATCGATGAACAGGATCTTGTCCGCGTAACCCAGGCATGCCATCGACAACTGTTCTGGTCCCACGAACCAATCCGTTATGCAGACGGTGCGTTTGTTGAATATCTTCGCTGCCGGGAGCACCGCGAATTCTTCATGCGATACCACCAGATCCGGGTCGAGCGAGCCGATCAACTGGCCGGCTATCACGGTCATCGCCGTGTGAGACCCCTGGTCCGGCAGCCCAACATCGATGAGCGGAAATCCATACTGGGCAATCGTCTGCGCACCGGTCCCGTAGCTGACAAAGCGCACTTGCACGTCTTCGTGCGTCTTCGTCATCTCCTTGACGATTTCCACGTCCGGAACAGCATGTCCCCGGCCCCTACCCCGCGAGAAGAACAGGACCTTCCGCTTGCCCTCGTCAAACTCAGGAAAGGCCATCGGTCGATTCTACCGCGTTGGGTGAGACGACCAATCTCCGCCCTTTGCGGCGATTTTTTCGGATCGGATGGCCCGATTCGCAGCTGGTTTCCGCTCTTAATGCTGAAGGGCTATGGCAGGGCTGTTGCTCTCGCAAGAGGAGGCCACGATGACTTGTCGGATGACTCGAGCGCCTATTGGGGCTTGGCACAACTGGGTAGTTCCGGAGGGAACCACTGTCACCTTGTTCTCGCGAGGAACAATAGGTAGAGTGCGAATCGCAAGAGCGGAGTACGACGGCGAGGTCTTACACGTTTTCGAGAAAACCATCAATGGCGAGCCGGTTACAGCCATCGAAGTAACTGGGGCCGCCTCGCCGGGGAACTTCTTGATCATCTACGGATTCTCGTCAGGCGACTCCGGTCGCGGCGAGCTACGAGTGCACTGCGGCGGAGACCGCAGTCAAGTCATTGATGATCATGTGCTCGCGGATGACCCTCTCCGGATCTACAGAATCGGACCGTCGCGGCAGCAGCCGCGAGAATGCCGCTCCGCAGGAAGCCGGAGTCGCGCTTGGGCTTAATACACTGGCGTCTCCCGCGTCTCAGCGGCTCTTCCAAAAATGGAACTGTTGGAATACCTCGGCCGCGCTTTCGTCTCTGGCCGGCCCGATGGACCACCGGCCCCCTTCCGACAGGTGACAGCGGCGGACGAGGTTAACGGAAGGCGCGAGTTCACCGGCGGGGTATTTGGAAGCCAAGTACTCCTTGTTCTCAAGGAAGGCGACGACCTCGTCGTGCGACATGTCTGTCCAATTCGAGCCCGATAGCTTCCATTGAATGGCGTTAGGCTCTGTGAGTACGAAGACGCGGAGACCCGAATTCGTCAGCCGATAGGCAATGTCGCGATCTTCCGAGCCCCAACTGCGGAAGTTTTCGTCAAAACTCGGGCATCTTGCGCGCTCGACGCTGAAGTTTCCGCCAAAACAGGCAGCCCACTCCCACGGGCTTCCAAGCCATTTCGTTTGGTTAATTGGCTCTCTGATGGCTCCATCGTCCGGTGGGAGCCCGTCTTGGGGCCAAACGAAACTGGCCGGCAGGTCCGCCACGAACTTCGTATAGCGCGACCCGCACACCAGGCGACCGGCAGTTTCGTGGGCCCGCAGGTGGTCGGCCATAAACGACGGAGCCAGCCAAGTATCGCCGTCACAGAACACGACAATGCGGCCTGACGCACAGCGGATGCCATTGTTCTTGGAGCGGCTTAGTCGAAAGCCCCGATCGGGCTGCCACACGAGCCGCAAATCGATCTGGTACTGGTCGGCAAGGCGGCTCGCAACCGGCAACGGCCCATCGGTTGAACCGTCGTCGCAGAGGATGACTTCGAAGCGAGGAGGGTCAACCTGTTGTTGAATCGAATCGAACAGACCAGGTAGCCATTCGCATTGGTTGAACACAGGCACGACCAGCGAGACTTCCGGCTCCGACGCCTGGCCCTGGCATCGTTGTAAATCGACTTGACATGGCTCCACAATCTCCATACCTCACGAACATAGCCGAATTCTGATCCCGAGGCAGAGGCGACTCTTGGAGGACATTGAAGCGCGGTATTGGCGGCGTTCAAGCGAGCTTCGAAGCCCGGATCGAAGAAGTCCTCGACCGAGCGGCAGATGTGTTCGAGGATCTTTTCGCCGTTGTTCCGCTCCCGGGTTGGGGCTCGCAGTCTTCCGCACGGCCGGAACGGCAGGATGGGTTAAGATCTTGGGGCCACGGCCCGTTTCGGAGATAATGGTCCGAACTTTACGGAAGCTATCGCCCGCGGACGGACCAGTCGGCGGGTAATCCGATTGAAGGTAAGAATTCGGGGGCTGTACTGCAGTCCTCACGAGAGGTCGCTTTATGGAGGCTACTCGATGGATGTCAATAAAATTCTGACGGATCTGAGACAGGAGCGGGACCAAATTGACGACGCTATTATTTCGTTGGAACGGCTTGCGCGGGGCCGAGGAAAGCGTCGCGGTCGCCCGCCCTCTTGGATGAAGAACGCGGAAGATCGGCATCAGAGTCGCTCCTTTGAAAACGACAAAAAAACTAGGCCGCAGCAAATCAGTTGATTCAGCAGGTAGAGTCCGGTCGGCGCTTGGACGATGGCGGCCGGTTGCCGCCATCGGATCCGAGTCGGATCCACCGGATCGACGCTTTTCGAAGATCCTGCATCCGACTTGGTCCTTGGTCCCGACGACCTTGATGGTCGCAGTTTTGAAGCCGGTGGCTTCCAGCGCCCCTCAAGGGCTGCCTGGAAAGCGGCTTAATCGGTTGAAAGGAAGTGGCGCGCTCGGGAGGATTCGAACCCCCGGCCTTCTGGTCCGTAGCCAGACGCTCTATCCAGCTGAGCTACGAGCGCGCAATCGGGCTGGCACCTCCAATGTATCGACGTGCGGCGCCAGAGTCAATGTACGGCGCACCGTTTATCAGGCGCAAGCAAGATAGGGCCGATCACCCAAGCAGTCTTCGATGAGCCGCCGGGCGCCGCGTTTGCCGACGTAGATCACAACGAAGGCTTCGGCGGGAATTTCGTCCGCCCGGATGACCGGTACACCGGCGACCTCCCAGCCGATCTTCTTTGGATCGATATCGACATAGGCGATCGGCTCGATGCCCTCCGCCGCCAGCCAGCGAAAGCGCAGGCGCGCCGTGCGTCCGGCGCCCCAAACGACAACCCGAGGATGAGCGGGATTGTTCGCCGCGAGCCAGCGGGCGATGTAGGGCGCCTTCACGCGGAAGAACGCGTCGGCCGCATAGCGGGAATCGGTCCGTGTGAGGCGGTCTGTCCGGTCCGTCCATTCGAGCAGAGTTTGCGGGAGCTTGGCGAACTGCACCCCTCGATCGAGCCAGCGTAGCCAGAGTTCGTAGTCTTCGGGAAAATCGCCGGCGCGATAGCCGCCGTGCCACTCCGTCAGCTGACGACGGAACATCACGCTCGGATGGATGATCGGCGTTTCGACGAAACGCGAGCGGGCGATCTCGGCGGCCGTCAGCAGGTCGTTCGTCCAGTCGGCGAACAGCGCCAGCCCACGCTGCGCTTGCCGATCGCCGGCGAAGTGCACGCGGGAGGCGACCAGGCCAACGTCCGCGTGCACGTCCAGGTAGTCCGCTTGCAGTCGCAAACGCTCGCGATGACAGATGTCGTCGGCATCCATGCGTGCGATGTAGCGCCCGCTGGCTGCGGAAATGCCCAAGTTGAGGGCGGCGACAATCCCCTGCTCTACGCCAGGCGTCGTCGAGAGGATGCGTAATCTGGTGTCACGAGCCGATCGTCGACGCAAGATGGACGCCGTCTGGTCGGTTGAGGCGTCATCCACGGCGATGATCTCGAAAGCGCCATCAGTCTGCGCGAATAGCGAATCGAGCGCGGCGGCGATGTGCGCTTCTCCGTTGCGCACGGGCAGGACGACGCTGGTGCGCGGAGGAGTCAACCCTCCGAGAATAGCCCGGCACGGCGTCTAGAGCAGCGGAAGAATCGCCGCGTCAAGTTGCTCGTCGCTCATCTGGCCGGGGTGGTAATTGCGGACGATGCCCTGGCGATCGACGATCACCAGCGTCGGGGTGGTCGACACGCCGAAGTTGACGAAGTTGTCGTTGCTGAGGGGCTTGGGCATCCAGACGGGCAATGCGCCTTCGAGTTGACGAGGACCTTCCATGTAGGCGATCTCCTGGGAGGGCGTTGCGTCTTGCCCGCCGGCGATGTAGCCGTAGAGACGCGTCGGTCCGATGATGGCTAATCCGCGTTGGGCATAGCGGGCATGGAGCCGTTCCAAGCGAGGAAGCTGGGCCTTGCAGTCGCTGCACCAGTGCGCCCAGAAGAAAAATACGGCAACTTTGCCTTGCGTCTCGATGGGCAGCGCGGGACCGATGAAGCGATCGGCGGCCAGGCCAGGCATCGGCTTGCCTTCCAGGCCGACCAGCAGATAGTTCTTCTGGATGCGCGTCTCGACCCGCGTTCCCCGGAAGCGCTCGCGCTCAGTGTGTAGGAACTCAACGGCGGCGGCTCGGTCGCCTTGCGCGGCGGCCGCTTGACCCAACACTTCGACCGAGGCGCCGACTGCGGTTTCGAGATTGGGATCGTTGTCGATCGACGCGCCGGCGGCAATCAGTTCCGTCGCGCCGTCATAGGCTTCTTGTGCGTATTTATGGGCTGCAGGCCAGTTCCCGACGAAACTCGCGGCGCGGCCGGCCCAGGAAACCCCCGCCAGCCACTCGTCCGTTTTGGTGTTCGCCATGGGACGCGCTTGTTCAAGGATCTCGATGGTCGATTGCGCATCCCGGGCCAGCGCCATCACGCGTAGACGAGCGTTCAGGTCGGCCGTCTGCGCAAGGGCGGCCGCGGCCAGCAGCGCGGAAGCCAACAAGGTAAGGATTGCTTTCATGGGTCCGTTCAAACCAAAGGCGTCGCGCGCGAGAGAGAGGTTTCGCCTGTGCAACAGTTTACTTCGCTGGTCTTACACGTAAAGTTCCGCTGGAGCCTCGGCTCAATCGTGTACACTAGGCCGTCGAATCGACCCATGAACGGATCTAAAAAGTTTTCCGGCCCTTGGATCATCGCCGCGTGCTTCTTCACGTTCGGTATTTCCACGGGACTGCCGTATTACAACATCGCTTTTTTCTTCGACTATTTCCGCGACGGCCATAGCTGGACGCAGGAGTTGGTTACGACGGGCGCGCCGATTGCGGTCCTGCTGAGCATCTGGGTCGGACCCGTCATCGTTCCCCGGGTCAGCCCTCGATTGCTGATCATCATCGGCACTGGACTGACCTTCGGCGCCTTTCAATGGTTCGGGCGGCTTAGCGGTAACCCATACGAGTATTACGCGGCCTGGTGCGTTTACATGTTCGGCTACTTTCTGTCCGGACCCATTCCGCACCAGATCATCATTTCTAACTGGTACAAGGAAAAACGCGGCAGCGCCATGGGCATCGCCTATGTCGGCGTCGCGGTCATCGGTTGGGCGGGCACGAAGATCGGCCCGTGGGTCGCTTCCCAGATGGAGTACACCGACGCGCTCAAGACGATGAGCTACATCCTGCTGCTCGCCTGGCCGATTGCCTTCTTCGTCCTGAAGGATAAGCCGGCGGACGTGGGGCAACACCCGGATGGGAAAGAGCCCGGCACGGTGACGTCCCCATCGGGGACGTCGTTCACAGCCGGCACGGAAGCGCGCAGTTTCTCCTTCCTCACCAGCAAGTCGTCGTTTTGGCTGCTCCTTGCAGGCAGTGCAATGTCGATCGGGTCGATCGCCTGCGTCAACTTTTTGATGAAGTTCGTCTTTGAGGAGCAGGGCTTTACGGAGCAGACGGCGCGCGATCAGATCTGGAGTACCGCCCAAGGCGCAATCTTGCTTTCGAGCATCGGTGGTCGTCTGTTGGCCGGCTATTTGGCAGACGAATTCCCCCGCAAGTGGGTGATGTTGGCGACCTATGCGATCGTTGCGGCCTCGATACCGGTGCTATTTCTGGTGACGCCCGGGAGCTCCGGGTTAGTCTACGTGTTCGCCATCGTATTCGGCTTCGCCATGGGCGCGGATTACATGCTGATTCCGCTTATGGCTGCCGACCAATTCGGCCTGGCGACATTGCCGCGCGCGATGTCGGCCATTTTGCCCTCCGACACCATCACGCAGTTTTGGTTCCCGCGCATGGTGGCCGAGTTGCGCACTCTTTGGGGCGGCTACGGCTCGGCGTTGTGGGCCGTATTCGGGATGGCGGCCCTGGGCGCCGCAGCGATCGCCCTGCTGCCGCGACACCATAAACCGGTCGA
>CAMPKL010000183.1 GCA_946887065.1 uncultured Bryobacterales bacterium | reverse complement strand
GAATCGGCGACGGAACTATTCTTGTCGTGCGAGCGGGAGTAACCGACCCGGACGATGCCATTGACGCCAAGACCCTCCTTGAGGCGGACGAGGCTCATTTGCTCGGGGTCGTCTTGAACTCTTGGAATCCGCGGATCTACGGTCCTCGGCGCGATCAGAAGTACGGAACGGTCTATCAGGGCTCGGCGGCGGCATAGATAAACCAGGAAACCGCCGCGGTTGACTCGACCCGTACCGAGGAAGCGGCGCGGCCGCCAGATCGTAGAGCCCGCGACGGTTTACACTGGACGTTCATGCTCGATTTGAACCGTCTGAGGCGCGACTTCGACGCACTGAAGCAGCGTTTGGAAGGCCGCGCCGACCCGGCCCTGTTGGACGAGTTCGTCCTAGCGGACGAACGCCGTCGGACTGCCATCGCTGAGATCGAAGAACTCAAGCGGCAGGTCAACGAGTTCTCCGCGCAGGTCGCGAAAGCCAAGAAGGCCGGCGAGGACGCAGGCGATGCTATCGCCAAGAGCAAGCAGATCGGCCAACGAGCGAAGGCTCTCGAAGAAGACGTGCAGGCCGCCGACGACGCCCAGCAAAACTTGGCGGCGCGCATTCCAAACGTTCCTCACGAGTCCGTTCCTGTGGGTAAAGACGAGTCTGCCAACGTCGAGACGGTGCGCTGGGGCTCTCCTCGGGAGTTTCTATTTGAGCCGCAAGCTCACTGGGATATTGGCCCCCGGCTGGGGATCCTCGACTTCGAGCGCGCCGCCAAGATTACCGGCTCACGCTTCGCCGTCTACATGGGCGCGGGCGCGAAACTCGAACGCGCGCTTATCAACTTCTTTCTCGATATCCACACGAGGGAGCACGGCTACACCGAGGTGCTGCCTCCGTTCGTCGCCAACTCCAATGCGCTGATGGGCACGGGCCAACTCCCCAAGTTTGCCGATGATCTCTTCAAGCTCGAAGGCACGGACTACTGGCTCATTCCGACGGCCGAAGTGCCGCTGACGAACCTCTACGCGGATGAGACGTTGGAGGGCGAACTGCCCGTGAAGCTCACAGCATATACGCCGTGCTTTCGCTCCGAGGCCGGATCTTACGGGCGTGATGTCCGCGGCATCATCCGCCAACACCAGTTCCAGAAGGTCGAACTGGTGAAGTTCGCGCACCCCGAATCCAGCTACGAGGAATTGGAATCGCTGACCGCCGACGCCGAACACATCTTGCAGCGCCTCGGCCTGCCGTACCGCAAAGTAACTCTTTGCAGCGGCGACATGGGTTTTAGCGCCGCCAAGACATATGATCTCGAAGTCTGGCTTCCCGGCCTAGGCGAGTACAAGGAGATCTCATCGTGCTCGAACTTTGAAGATTTCCAAGCACGCCGCGCCAAGATTCGTTTCCGCGACAACTCAGGCCCGAAGCCTAAAGCGCGACTGGTTCACACGCTCAACGGCAGCGGTCTCGCGGTTGGCCGCACCTGGGTCGCGGTCCTGGAGAACTATCAGCAGGCGGACGGGGGCGTTGAAATTCCTGCCGCATTGCAGCCTTATCTCAACGCCGAACGAATTACGCCTGAGGGCGCACTGGTCTAGCGGCGGCGGCGCTTCGCGGCCTTCTTTCGGACGGCCTTTTTCTTTGTGCTCTTCTTCTCGAGAGCGATCGCAATGACCTCGGAGATCGACTTCACGTAGTGCACCTTGAGGTCGCCGAGTTGCTCCGCGTTGAGGTCGTCCTTGACATCGGATTCGTTCTCGTGCGGAAGAATGACCTCGGTCACGCCGGAGCGCCGCGCCGCCAAAACCTTCTCCTTGATTCCGCCGACGGGCAATACATTACCGCTCAAGGTGATCTCGCCCGTCATGGCGACATAGGGGCGTACTCGTCTAGCGGTTGCCAGCGAAACCAGGGCCGAAACGACTGTTACGCCCGCAGACGGACCATCTTTGGGAATCGCTCCCGCAGGCACGTGAACGTGCAGGTCGTTGGAGCGGAAATAGCTCGGAGCGATGTTCAGCAGCGGCGCATGGGAGCGGACCCAACTCAGGGCCGCTTGCATTGACTCTTGCATCACCTTGCCGAGCTGCCCGGTGAGCACCATGCCCTTGCCGCCGCCCGGCATGGCCGTTGCTTCGATGAACAGCACGTCGCCGCCGGCGGCAGTCCACGCGAGGCCCAACGCCACGCCCGGCCGCTCCGTACGTTCCGCGATTTCCAACTCCTCCCGGTAGCGCGGGGAGCGCAAAGACTCTTCCACTATCTCGGGGGTGATGTTCAGCTTCTTCCCCTCATTGACTTTTTTCGACTTGGAACGCGACAATTTCTCGGCGATACGCCTAGCCTGTTTGCGGCAGATCGTTCCGATTTCACGCTCAAGGTTGCGAACGCCGGCCTCGCGCGTGTAGCGCCGAATCAGAAACCGGATTGCGTCGTCTGAAAACGCTATATCCTTGGCATCCAGGCCGTTCTCCTCCACTTGGCGCGGAATCAAATAGCTTTTGGCAATCTGCAGCTTTTCAAACTCCGTGTAGCCTTGAAGCTCCAGCACTTCCATGCGGTCCAGCAGCGGCCCAGGGATCGGGTCGATCACATTCGCCGTCGTGATGAATAGGACCTTCGATAAATCGAACGGCGTATCGAGGTAGTGGTCCCGGAATGTGCTGTTTTGCGCTGGGTCCAGCACTTCGAGCAGCGCCGATGCCGGGTCGCCGCGAAAGTCTCTGCCCAGTTTGTCGATCTCATCGAGGATGAAGACCGGGTCGTTCGTTCCGGCGCGCTTGATCCCCTGTATGACCTGACCGGGCAAGGCGCCGATGTACGTCCGGCGATGACCGCGTATCTCCGCCTCGTCGTGCATGCCGCCCAGCGACATCCGAATGAACTTGCGGCCCAAGGCGCGCGCGATGGACTTACCGAGCGAAGTCTTGCCCACGCCTGGAGGTCCCGCAAGGCACAGGATTGGCCCTTTCAACTGCGGCTTCAGTTGCAGCACGGCCAGGTAGTCTAGGATGCGTTCCTTGACCTTCTCCAAATCGTAGTGATCTTCGTCCAAGACCGCTGCAGCCTTAACGATATCCACGCGCTTGCCCGACGACTTCTGCCAGGGCAACGCGACCAGCCAGTCCAAGTAGGTTCGGGCCACGGTGTAGTCGGCCGAAGCCGGATTCATGCGCGACAACCGCTTGACCTCTCTCTCTGCTTCCTTCTTGGCCTCGGCCGGCATCTTCGACTGTTCCACCTGCTTGCGCAGGTCCTCGACGTCCGCCTGCTCGTCTTGTTCGCCCAGTTCCTTTTGAATCGCTTTCATCTGCTCGCGCAGATAAAACTCGCGCTGAGTTTGCGAAAGCTGATCCTGCACTTGCGACTGGATCTTACTGCGCAGTTCCAATACTTCGTGCTCTTTCGAGAGCAGCCGCAAGAGCATCTCCAGCCGTTTGCGGATATCGAGCTCTTCCAGGACGGATTGCTTCTCCGCCGAGCCCAGGCTGGGAATCGTCGCCGCGATGAAGTCCGCTTGTCTTCCCGGTTCGTCCAGGTTCCTCACCATCTGCAAGACATCGTCAGACAACGAGGGCGACAACTCGATGATGTCGTTGAACAAGCTCAACGCATTCTGGCGAAGCGCCTCCAACACCGAATCGACTTGAGGTTCGGCCTCAACGATGGTGTCGTAAGAAACCTTGTAAAAGGGCTCCTTCTCGCGATACTCCTTGATCCGGATACGGCTCAGACCTTCCGTAAAAATCAACAACGTCTGATTCGGCATTCGAACGACTTTGTGGATGATCGCCAGAGCGCCAATCCGATAAAGATCTTCAGGCTCCGGGTCGTCCAAACTCGGGTCCTGCTGCGCCACGACGCCGATCTTTTTGGCCTCGCCGAGCGACTCGATCAGAGCCACCGAACTCGGGCGGCCCACGTTGAGCGGCATGACCGCATGGGGGAAGAGTACGGTGTCCCGCACGGTCAGCAGGGCAAGCGGTTCATCGTCCTGGCCGCTCAACGCGGCTTTCTTCGCCGCTTCGATGGAAAGGTTTTCGCTGGTTTCCTCGGTAGCCATCCGTCACCTGCTTACATTGCTTGGGGATAGCAGCCTAACACGGCGAGCTGCTCGGTCATCTCTTCCAGTTGGTTCATTGCATGGCGCCATCGCGGGTCCTCCGGCGACCCCAAGAAGTCCACGTAGAACATGTATTCCCACGGCCGGCCTTTCAGGGGCCGAGACTCAATCTTCGTCAGACTTAAGTCTCGCAGGGCGAGCGCGCTCATGCAGCGGAACAACGATCCGGGACTGTTCTTGGTGATGAAAGCGACTGAAGTCTTCATCTCTCCGGCTGTCTCGGCTGGTTTCTTCGGAGCCTTCCTCGTCAGCAGGAAGAACCGCGTGAAGTTTTCACGGTTGTCCTCTATTTCACGCCTCAAGATCTCGGCTCCGTAATACTCCGCCGCGGCGGATGACGCGATCGCAGCCACGGTCGGATCACTGCCCTCCATCACGGTCTTGACGCTGCCCCCAGTGTCGTAATGGCTCTCCGCGCGGATCTGCCGATTGGCCTTGAAGAAAGTCAGACACTGCCCGAGCGCCACTGGATGCGAGATGGCCCGCTTGATATCCGCGAACTTCGCTCCGGGACGTCCTATCAGGTTGTGCACGATGCGGACTCTCGTTTCCGCGATGATCGGAAACTGGTACTGAATCAGGTGGTCGTAGTTCTCGTGCACCGAGCCCGCTAGCGTATTTTCGATGGGGGCGACGGCATAGCGAACTTTCTTCTGTTCCAGAGCCTCGTAGATGTCCGCGAAGCGCTCCAGCGGCTTCAAGATCAGGTCGTCGCCAAGCAGCTGCCTGCAAGCCTGCTCGCTAAATGCGCCCCTTGCGCCCTGAAATGCGACGGTGATTCTGGCCATGGGAATGGTATCGGCTGGCGGCTACTCGTTCGGGTCGCTCCATTATACGGAGCCTTTCTTCTTGGCCCGATTCTTAATGATGATCGGCGCCCCTTCGAAGCGGAAGGCCTTTCTCAACTGGTTGATCAAGAAGCGTTCCAGACCGAAATGGAACGCCTCGCTGCTGTTCGTAAAGAACACGAAAGTGGGCGGAGCGGTGCCGGCTTGCGTCACGTAACCGATCTTCGGCTTGGTAAAGCCTGGTACCGTGACGCGGTCGAAGTCCACGGTCCCCAAAAAACGGTTCAGCTCGCCCGTGCCGATACGCTTATTCCACTCACGGTAGACCTTGCGGATTAGCGGATACAAAGAATCGGTCTTGTAGCCCTTCAAAGCGGAAACGATCGCAACGGGGGCGTAATCGAGATATTTCAACTTGTCGCGAACGTCCCGTTCGAAGGCGCCCTGCTCCACCCCGGACAACTGGTCCCACTTGTTGACGACGAGGATTACGCCTCGCCCCGCCTCGTGCGCGTAGCCGGCGATGTTGGCGTCCAGCGCCGTCACGCCCTCGACCGCATCGAGCATCATGATGACCACGTGCGCCAAGCGTACGTGGCGCTGGGCCATCATCACGCTCAGCTTCTCGGCCATTTCCTTGGTCTTGCCCTTGCGCCGGATTCCGGCCGTATCGACGAATTCGAAGCGGACGCCGTCGCGCTCGATCGTTACGTCCACGGCGTCGCGGGTTGTTCCGGCGGTCGGGGAGACGATAGAGTGCTCGCCGCCCGTGAGGCGGTTCAACAACGTCGATTTGCCGACGTTTGGCCGCCCGACGATGGCGACCTTGATCAATCTTTCTTCCGGCTCGGCCTCATCCTCGATGGCGGGGAAGTCTTCGGTGGCCTTATCCAGCAGCTCGTCGATGCCGCGGTCGTGTTCAGCGGAGACCGGCAGGGGATCACCCAAACTTAACTCGTAAAACGCCGCCGCCATCTCATCGCCGCGGTCCGTGTCGCACTTGTTCACCGCTACAGTGACCGGACGGCCGCTGCGACGCAGGTAATCCGCTAACTCGCGGTCATCCCTAGTCAGTTCCGAACGCCCGTCCACGACGAAGACGATGTGGTCGGCTTCCTCCACCGCCATGCGCACCCGCTCGTTGATCAGTTCGGGAAATTCGCCCGCTTCGCCGAAGGTCATGCCGCCCGTGTCCGTGACCAGGAAGCGGCGATCTCTCCACTTCGCCTCGAGCTTAATGCGGTCGCGGGTGATTCCCGGTTGGTCCCCGACAATGGCTCGACGGCTGTGAGTCAGGCGATTGAAAAGAGTGGACTTCCCGACATTGGGGCGTCCTACGACGACGAGGATGGGTAAGGGGTTCGACAAAACAAGGCCGCAGACGGCAAGCGGGCGCGGTCTAAACGCCGCGCCCTATCTCGATGATACCGTGAGAGACGCCATGCGCCTACGAGCCGTCAACGACCGTCTCAAGATCGAACACTCGATCATCGACGGCCTCAGGCCTGTACTGGAGACGCTGTTGGCCGACAACGATTCCATCGCTTCCATCGTCCCTGGCGTCATTCGAAAGGTGCGCAAAGCCCGCGGCCCGGTCAAAATCGGGGTGACCATTCCCACTCAGAACGGCTGGAAAGGCATTGCGCTGGCGGCCGGAGCGCGGCAGGAACTGTTCATCAGCACGAAGCTTTCGAAGGAAGCTCTCGAAGCGGCGATCGCGAAAGCCTTGCGTGCCTAGTCCGCGAATAGCTTCAGCTGGCCCTTTCCGGCGCCATTAGATTTGTACGGCAGCTGGGCAGGGCAGAGGCCTTGGTAGTGCGGACAGCGCCGGCAGTGCCCGGCTATCTTCAGCGGAAACTCCTGCGACTCCTGTGCCAAGAAGAGCTCCTCGACCTGGCGGGCGGCCACTGTCAGAGATTGGGCGTCCAAGGACACCTCGACGGCCTTCCCGAGGCGCAAGAAAAAAAGCGCGGCACGGGCGGGCTTATGGCCTTCCAACTCCAGCGCCAAGGCGTACAGGCGCATTTGCAGGGCGTACTCCTCGGCCTTGACCGCGGCCTCGGCTTCGCTGACGCGAACAGTCTTGTAGTCGACTAGCACCGAGCCGTCGGCATCCTCAAAGTGCAGGTCGATGATTCC
>CAMPKL010000182.1 GCA_946887065.1 uncultured Bryobacterales bacterium | reverse complement strand
ATGGGGGTGAGGTTGTGCTGGGGTGAGGTGCGATGGAGCGGTGGCTGAGGCATCGGAGCCCGCTATAATATTGATTCGATGGCTGAAATCGCGCCTTCCATTCTGTCGGCCGACTTCGCTCGCCTCGGCGATGAGGTCGCCGCCGTCCGACGCGCCGGGGTCAGGATGATCCATGTCGATGTCATGGACGGGCATTTCGTCCCCAACATCTCCATCGGCGTGCCCGTCGTCGCCTCGTTGCGCAAGGCCACCGACTTGTTTCTCGACTGCCATCTGATGATTTCAGACCCCGACGCTTACGCGCCCGCCTTTGTCGCGGCAGGGGCCCAGAACGTCACCATCCACCAAGAAGCGACCCGTCACCTGCACCGCAGCCTGCAGCTCATCAAGGACCACGGCGCGCAAGCGGGCGTGGCTCTCAACCCCGCGACGCCTGTCGAAACGCTCGACCACGTCCTCGATATGGTCGACTTGGTTTTGGTCATGAGCGTCAACCCGGGTTTCGGCGGACAGAAGTTCTTGCCGCTGGCTCTATCGAAAATCGTGCAGCTCGCCGAACTGCGCCAGGCGCTCGGGCTGAGCTTCAAGATCGAGGTTGACGGCGGCGTCGACGAGAGCAACATCGCCGAGTTGACTCGCGCCGGGTGTGACATTTTCGTCGCCGGTTCCAGCATTTTTGGAACCCCTGACGCCGCTCAAGCCGTAAAATCTTTAAGGGAGCGTGTCGCAAGCGCTCACGCCGTCCACGTCTAGCAATAATCCCATGACTCGCAATTCACTTGGACTCGCTTTTGTCACGATCTTGACGCTCGCCGGTTGCGGCCGCAATCCGTACGACAATCCGATCGCCACGAACTCGCAACAACCAGACAAGGTGCTGTTCGACCAGTCGGTCGGTTACATCGAGAAGAAGCGTTACGACGTGGCCCGTCTGCAGCTCCAAACGCTGATCAATACTTACCCGGACAGCGAATACATCGCCAAATCGAAGCTGGCTATCGCCGACAGCTGGTATCAGCAGGGCGGCAGCAGTTCGCTGGCGCAGGCGGAAGCCGAGTACGACGACTTCATCACGTTCTTTCCCTCAATGGAAGAATCAGCCGAAGCCCAAAAGCGAATCTGCGAAATTCACTACGACCAGATGGTCAAGCCCGACCGGGACAACACCCACGCGATCCGGGCCGACCAGGAGTGCCGGCAGTTGATCCTGCAGTGGCCGAACAGCCTCTTCCGCAAGGAGACCGAGCAGAAGCTGCGCGAAGTGCAAGAGATCATTGCCGAAGCGGAGTATCGCGTGGGCACTTACTACACCGATAAGGGCAGCTACCGGGCCGGCGCCAATCGCCTGCAGACCTTGACCGAGCACTACCCGCTGTTCAGCAACAGCGACGATGCGCTCTGGAAGCTAGGAGAGACTTACGAAAGCATGGGCGAGGAATACACCGAGCAGATGGTCGACGCCTACACCAAGATCGTCCGCGACTACCCGCTCAGCACCTACTTCGACGCGGCAAAGGCCAAGTTGACGGATCTTAACCGCCCGATTCCGACCACGGACCCGGAGCGCTTTGATCTGCACAAGTACAACCTGGAACATCGGGAGTACAAAGGTTTTTGGGCTAAGTCGTTTGGAATCTTCGGCTCAGCGCCCGATGTCAGAATGGCTGCAAAAATCGGAGAGCCGGCGAGCACGACGCTGATGCCGGCCATTCCTCCGGGTATCCGCGGCACTACGGGAGTCGGCGTGAGCCAGCCCAGCGCGGATGTCGGCGTCCAGACCATCGACGGCCCGAGCGCCATCGACACGCAGCCGGACGCTCGCCAGAACCAGCCGGCGCCTCAGAATTAATCTAGGCGACCCCTCTACACGTACTAGAACTTCCGGGTTACACTAGCTACGCACGCGCCGGGGTCATATAGGGACCCCGGGGGCGCGCCCGGAGCCTTCGCCGTGAGCCTCATACTGATTGCGGACGACAATCCCCACGCCCACCGCATGGGACGTCAGATCCTCAGTCAAGAAGGCTATGAGGTCGCCACGACTTCCAACGGGGACGAAACGCTCCAGTATCTGGCAGAGAACCAGCCCGATCTCGTCCTAGCCGATACGCGCATGCCTGGGCCTTCGGGATTCGAAGTCTGCCGCCGCATCAAAAGGCATCCCAAGCTCGCTCACGTCAAAGTGGTCCTGTTGGCCGGTCCTCTCGAGCCGTTCGATCCCGCACAGGCCCAAGCGGCCGGCTCGGACGGGGTGCTGCACAAACCGCTCGACGCCTACTCGCTGATCGACACCGTCAAATCGCTGATCGGCGAAGCTCGCGCAAAAGAGACAATGCGCGACGCCGAACCTGTCGCGTCGTTGCGCGTTCTGGACCGATCGGCTGTTCCAGCAGAGTTGTCCGAAGCGCTGGAATCCGGCGCTCATTTTTTAGAGGGAAGCAGCGGCGACCTCGATCCATTCGGCGCCGCCGTCCAAGCCGCGCTCAGCGACGGTCAGAACGAAGGATTGCGGGAACAACTGGTGCGCCAAGCAGTTGACGAAGTATTAGCTGCTGCAATGCCTACCTTGGTTGATACACTCACACAAAGGGTTCTGGAAAGGCTCAGACAACTCTAAAGTATCAATGGCTGGTCAAAACTCCTTCGATATCGTTTCTCAAATCGAACTTCCTGAAGTGCAAAACGCCGTCGAGCAGGCAAGCAAGGAAATCTTGACTCGCTTCGATCTTAAGACGACGAAAAGCTCCATCGAATTCGACTCCGGCGCGCCCAAACTGACGCTGCGCAGTCAAGACGAGTACACGCTCAAGCAAGTTGTGGACGTGCTCGAATCGAAACTGGTGCGGCGCAAAGTGCCGTTGAAGAGCTTGATTTACGGCAAGGTGCAACCCGCGCACAATGCCAGCGTCTTGCAAGAAGTCGAATTGCAGCAGGGCATCCCGATCGAGAAGGGCCGCGAAATCGTCAAGCGGATTAAGGATCTGAAGCTGAAGAAGATTCAAGCCTCGATCCAAGGCGATCAAGTTCGCGTAACGGGGCCGAGCCGCGACGACCTGCAGGCGGCCATGGCGGCGCTCAAGCAAGAAGACTTCGGCATCGACATGCAGTTCACTAACTATCGATCCAATTAAAATTCCACATGGCTCGCATTCTCGAATCCGTTTTCATAGACGGTCCAGCCGGCAAGCTGGAGGCTCTTCACGAAGGCCCAGAGGACGGCGTCGCCATTGACCGCGTTGCCGTTGTCTGCCATCCCCATCCGCTGCACGGCGGTACGCTGCACAACAAGGTTGTTTTTCGGCTCGCCCGCGGCATCCGCAACGCCGGTTCGGCGGTGATTCGCTTTAACTTCCGGGGCGCCGGGCTGAGCGACGGGAAGCACGACGACGGCAAAGGCGAGCAAGACGATGTTCGAGCGGTAGTCGCCTTCGCCAAGGAGAGCTATCCCAACCTGCCCGTCCTTTGCGCCGGATTTTCTTTCGGCTCGAATATCGGCCTGCTCGTCGCGGCAAGAGACGGCGGCTTCGAGCGATTTATTGCGGCGGGACTGCCGGTTGATCGAGGCGGCTTTGAGTTTTTGGCGAAGTGTGATTTCCCGAAAATCTTCATTCACTCGACCAACGACGAACACGGCTCGCGCCAAAATATGCAGAAAGTATTCGATGCCGCCGCCGAACCGAAACTGATGGAGTGGGTGGAGGCCGAGGACCATTTCTTCGTCCACCGCCTTGAACAGTTCGAGCAAAAAGTCATCGCCGCCGTCCTGCACGACTTCGAAGAAGAGTAAATTCCTTCCAAGGAAGAACCATGGGATACGCAATCGGTAGCCTTCTCGCTCTAGTGGTATCGTTTTTCGCCAATCGGTCGGGATTCGATCGGGATCGAGCCTTCTACCCGACCGTCCTCATTGTGGTCGCCTCCTATTACGTGCTGTTTGCGGCAGTGGGAGGAACGTCTCAAGCCCTGCTGATCGAGCTCGCGTTGATGGCGATTTTCGTATTGATCGCTGTCGCTGGGTTCAAATTCAACCTGTGGGCGGCTGCCGCGGGATTGGTCGGTCACGGCGTGTTGGATATCTTCCATGCCGGGGTTGTCACAAACTCCGGCGTGCCGGTTTGGTGGCCCGCTTTCTGCATGGCGTACGACGTCTGCGCCGGCGCTTGTCTCGCCTGGCTGCTGACCCGCTCGAAGCCCGCGTTCCAGGCAATCTGAAGCCGGGCGGATCTTTCCCCTTGACGTCTAGGTATCTGGCCCGTTATTCTCACCTAGACGACTAGGGTTATGGCCAGACGGGACAAGCTGCAAGGGTCTTTGGACCTGCTCATTCTGAGAACGCTGCGGGGCGAACCGTTGCACGGTTACGGCATCACGGCGCAGATTCAGGCTTGGTCCGAGGGCGAGTTGGAGGTCGAGGAAGGCTCGCTCTACCCCGCGCTGCACCGGCTGGAGCGCGATGAACTGCTCACCGCGGAGTGGCGCGAAACGGAGGCCGGGCGCCGCGCGAAGTATTACAAGCTGACGCGCAAGGGCCGCAAGCATCTCGAACAAGAGCTGGAGCGTTGGGGTCGTTTGTCCTCGGCGATCGCCTTGTTTCTTGAGCGGAGCGACGCATGAGTTTTTTTGGGCGCATTCGCAAGTTGCGGGGTCTCAATGGGGAGATCGATGCGGAGTTGCGCTTTCACATCGAGGAGCGTGAGCGTGAGCTTGTTGCGGACGGCGTGCCGCTTGGAGACGCTCGCCGCGAGGCGCGCAGGGCCTTCGGCTCGCCTGCGGCGGTGAGGGATTATACGCGCGATGCTTGGCTCTATCGCTGGGCCGATGATCTGTGGCGGGATTTGCGATTTGCCGAGCGTGGGTTGCGGCGAAGCCCCGGGTTTACGGCTGTCGTGGTCGTCACGCTGGCGCTGGGGATTGGCGGCTGCGCGGCGATGTATGCGTTCGTCGAGCAGTTGATTTTGCTCGATCAGCCTTACCCGGATCGCGATTCGTTGGTGGTGGTGCAAGAAGTCGATCCGCAGGACCCGCAATCAACCGCCGGCATCACAGCGGAGGCGTTCCTATCGCTCGGCGAGGAAGGCAGTTCGTTCGCGGACATAGCAGGGTATCTCACGGACGGCTTTGCGCTGCAGACGGACGACGATATACGCGTGTTGGACGGCGCGATGGTCACGCCGAACGTTTTCGATTTGTTGAACATGCGTCCGTTGCGGGGGCGAACGCTGGAGCCGGACTCAGTGGAGGAAGTAGTACTGAGCGAGATGGCCTGGAAGCGTTATTTCGGCGGGCGCGCCGAAGCGGTCGGCGCAGGGGTGGAGTTGAACGGCCGTTCGTACTCGATTGTGGGCGTCATGCGGAAGGAGTTTTGGCGCGGGCGCGATCTGTGGGTTCCGCTAGGCGGAACTCCCATGGAAGCGGGCCGTTTGCGAACCTGGGCGCGGCTCAGCGAAGACGTGCGACCGGGCGCGGCTCAAGCCGAGTTGGATGCGCTATCCGCTGCGCTGGGGCTCGATCGAGCGGCGGACCCGAGAAGGCTGGCGCTGCGCGATCCCTTCGCTCTTCCCGGCGGGCAGAGCAGCATGATCGCCGCATCGGCTGCGGCGCCGGTGGCGCTGGTCTTCCTGATCGTGTGCGTCAATATTGTCTACTTGCAACTGGGACGCGACCAGCAAAGAGGCCGGGAGATGGCGCTGTGCCAGGCATTGGGCGCCGGCAGATTTCGACTTGTGCGCAGGCTGCTGGCTGAATCATTGCTGCTGGCGGCGCTAGGCGGGGCGGCAGGCGTCGCCGTGGCGTGGTGGGGCGTGAATGCGATGACGGGTTACTTGCCGGCTGAGATGACGGCATCGATTGAGCGCTTGAGCTTGGATAGCGGCACGTTGCTGTTTCTGCTGTTGTTGTCGGCGGTGAGCACGATGGCGATCGGCATCGCGCCGGCGCTGCGGGCCTCAGCACTCAACCTGACGGCGGCGCTGAAGCAGGGCGGCAGAGGTTTGACGTCCGGCAGCAAATTTCGCAGCGTGCTGGCGACCTCGGAACTCGCTCTGAGTATGACGCTGCTCGCCGGCACAGGCATGATGGGCGTGCTGACACAGCGTGTCGGCGAGGCCGATATGGGCTTCGACGCGGACAGCTTGTGGACGGCGCGGTTGTCGATGCGCGGTTCGCTGAGTGGTGAAGAATCCAGGCGTGCATGGGCGGAGTCGGCGCTGCGCGAGATGGAAGCGATGCCGGGAGTGATTTCGGCGGCGATCGCTACCGAGGTTCCGTTGCGCGGCGGCAATGTGCGGCGCTTTGAGGCAATTGGGGAGAGTGTGGCGGCCGGCGATGCGGCGCTGGCGGAGTTTCGCGCGGTGAGTCCGAAATACTTCGAGACGTTGCGCGCGCCGTTGCGGCTCGGGCGCGGTTTCGGGGACGCCGACCAGCAGGGATCGGCGCCGGTGGCGATCGTCAATGAAGCGATGGCATGGCGGTACTTCGGCGGACAGGCATTGGGCAAACGCATCCGGGTCGTCGAGGGCGAACTCCGCGAGATTGTGGGAGTCGTCGCCGACGTTCGTCAGAATGCCGACGCGCGCCCCGCGCCGCCGATCGCCTATCTGCCGTTCAGTCAGGAGCCGGACGCGCCGTTGTCGGTGGTGGTGCGCGGCGCGACAAGCCGCCAGGTGCTGGAACGAATCAACGCGCCGTCGGGCGAGCTGGTCGTGCTTTCGGTATTCGACTTCGAGCAGGCGCTGCGGGATGGCGCGCAGGCGAGGCGGTTCTTGCCGGTCTCGATGGCGATGTTCGCGGCGCTTGGCCTCGCTTTGGCGGGAGTGGGGTTATATGGCACGACCTCGCGGGCGGTGTCGCAGCGCACTCAGGAGTTTGGCGTGCGGCAGGCCCTTGGAGCCCGGACGGGGGACATTTTGCGCTTGGTGATGCGCGAAAGCGGGCGAGGCGGAGCGTTGGGAATGGCGATTGGACTGGCTGGGACGTTCGCCGCGGCGCGCTTGTTGCTGGCGACGCTGGAGCCTGGGGAACGAGCTGCTTACGGAGT
>CAMPKL010000181.1 GCA_946887065.1 uncultured Bryobacterales bacterium | reverse complement strand
GACATCCTCGACGATCACGGCCTTCAGGTCGCCCGGTTCGCGCACGCCTTCCAAGTACTGGCCGCGTCCGTGACCCTTCGCTTCCTTACGGATCAGAAAGCCGTTGAGTACTTGCGGCGTGTCGAGACTTTCCCGCGCCACGGCCGAAACCACTGGGTCGGCGCCCATTGTCAGGCCCCCAACCAGATCCGCCTTCCAGCCCTGTTCGGCAATCTGGGCGAGGATCGCCTTGCCGATCAGCGGCATCGCTTCAGCGCGGAGCGTCGTCAGACGGCAGTCGACGTAGACGTTGCTTTTCTTGCCGGAGGCCAGCACGAAGTCGCCGTAGTGCACGGAGTAGCGTTTCAATAATTCCTTCAGTTTTTCGTTGTCGTCCATCGCGTTTGGGAGAATGAAGATACAGAGGCGGAGCCAGTGGACATCGTAACGCAGCAGGCTGAGCCCAAACCTCGGGTCATCATCGTTGGCGCCGGATTCGCCGGCTTGCACGCCGCCAAGGGCCTCAGCGCCGACGACATCCGAGTTACGGTAATCGACCGTCACAACCACCATCTGTTCCAGCCTTTGCTCTACCAGGTCGCCACGGCGGCGCTTTCTCCTGGCGATATTTCATACCCCATCCGAGCCGTCCTCAAAGAGTTCAAGTCTTCGCGCACCGTGTTGGCCGACGTACTCGATATCGATGTCGCGGCGAAACAGGTGTTGCTGAGCGACCAGGCCTTGCCTTACGACTATCTGATCCTCGCCGCCGGCGCCCAGACCTCGTACTTCGGACATAACAAATGGGCGCGCATCGCCCCTGGCCTCAAGAGTCTCGAGGACGCCCTAGAGATGCGCCGCCGCATTCTGCTCGCCTTCGAGAAGGCCGAACGCGAACCAGACGCCGCGCGGCGTCAAGCTCTTTTGACGTTCGTTGTTGTCGGCGGCGGCCCGACCGGCGTGGAACTCGCCGGAGCCATTGCCGAGATATCGACGCAAGTCATGCGCGAGGACTTCCGCTCTATCGATCCCTCCGACGCGCAGGTCATTTTGGTCGAAGGCAGCAAGCGCATCCTCGAGGCCTTTCCGGAAGATCTCGCCGCCAAGGCAACAAAATCTCTACAAGACCTTGGCTGCTGGGTTTGGACAGGACGGCATGTCAGCGACGTCGCCGAAGACCACGTCATGGTCGGCGATCGCCGCATCAACGCCTATACCGTTCTCTGGGCGGCCGGCGTCCAAGCGTCGCCGTTGGGCAAGAAACTAGGGGTTGAAACCGATCGCGGCGGCCGCGTTGTCGTCAATCAGGACCTCACGGTTCCCGGCCACCCGGAGATCTTCGTCATCGGCGACCTGGCGAAGTTCGTCGAAGACGGCAAGCCTTTGCCGGGCGTCGCGCCGGTCGCCATGCAGCAGGGCGACCGCGCCGCCGCCAACGTCCGCCGAGCGATCGCCGGTCAGCCGTTGCAGCCTTTCCACTATTTCGACAAGGGCAATCTGGCCACCATTGGGCGTGCCCGCGCCGTCGCCCAAATCGGCCGGCTGAAGCTGACGGGCCTCATCGCTTGGCTGACCTGGCTGTTCGTCCATGTCCTGTACTTGATCGGCTTCCGCAACCGCGCTGTGGTGATGCTCAATTGGGCCTGGGCCTACATGCGTCTTCAGCGCGGCGCCCGCTTGATCTACGGCGACGTCAACAACTTAGTTCGTCCCGAGCGCGAACTCAAAGACGAACCTGCCGCCGAACTCGCCAAGCGAAGTTAACCTGCCCAGCCTATTCGCTATCCTGTTCTGGCTGTGTTCCGCGCGCTCGCTCTATCTTTTGCGCTTGCTTTCTTCTGCGGCTGCGGAGGCGAAACCGGCCCGTATCCGTCCAAGGACATCCGCATCATCGTGCAGTCGCCGCCCGGCGGTCTCTCCGACCAGATCTCGCGGATCATGGGCAGTCTCATCGAAAAGAACTTCGGAATTCCTCTGGTCGCCGAGAACAAGCCGGGCGCCAGCGGCGCCCTGGCCTTCTCCTATGTGGCCCGCCAGCCGCCGGATGGGTACATCATCGGGCACACCCCCGTCGAACTCGCCATGGTACGCACGCTGGGCTACACCGACATCGGGCCCCAGGACATGACCCTGATTTGTCGCGTGTCGCTCATTCCGCCGGTGCTCGTGGTGCGCGCCGACGCACCTTGGAAAGACTTCGCTGAGTTCATCGCAGCCGCCAAGGCGGCGCCCGGCGAACTGATCATGGCCAACTCCGGCACCGGCTCCATCTGGCACTTCAATACGTTACTGCTGCAAGCCAATACAGGCATACAAGTCACCCACCTGCCCTATAACGGGAGCGGCGGAACGCTGGTTTCCCTGATGGGAGGCCATGTCGACGCAGTCATTGCCGGCGTTAGCGAAGCCTTGACGCAAATCGAGTCGGGCGCCTTGCGGCCCCTCGCCGTGTTCGACTCGAATCGCTCCACTGTTTTACCTGACACGCCCACCACGCACGAACTCGGCTACCCCATGGGAACTCCCGCTTGGAGCGCCTTCTCCGGACCGCCCGGCATGGACCAAGCCGTCCGCGACAAGCTCGCCGGCGCCTTCGCCCAGGCTTCCGAGGACCCGCTCTTCCTCAACCTTTGCGCCGACCGCGGTATCGAGCCCGGCTATCTGGGACCCGCCGATTTCGAGAAGTTCGCCAAGCAGCAAGCCGACTACTTCGCCGAGCAGATTCCGCTACTGCTAAGGATGGGCCAATGAATCGGCCCGACCGCATCGTCGCCGTCGCCTTCGCCGTCCTGGCCGGACTCCTGCTCTTCGGCTCTTGGCTATTGCCTTCAGGCATGGGACGCCTTCCCGGACCGGGTTTCTTTCCCGGCGTCATCGGCGCAGCGATGATGGCTCTCTCCGTTGCGCTTGTGGTCCGACCCTCCGCGGCGGAAACCGCGGGCTCGCTGCTGCGCGGCGAGATGCGCACGGCCGGCATCGCCGCGCTTCTCACATTCGGCTATTTGGCCCTGTGGGGCTCCGGCTTCTTTTTCTTGCGAACAGTCCTGTTCCTCTATCTGTTCCTTCGGATTCTCGGAGAAAAGCCTCGTGCCGGAATTGCCGTAGCCCTCGTGCTCACCGCGGCGGTAACGCTCGCCTTCCAGTACGGACTGCACGTCACCCTGGAATAGCCCATGAGCCCTGACCTCATCGCCGGATTGGCCGCGGCCTGCCAGCCGCAGGTCCTCATGTTCCTGGTTACAGGCGTGGCGCTGGGCGCCATTTTCGGGGCGCTTCCAGGTTTGACGGCGACAATGGGCGTCGCTGTCCTCACCCCGTTGACATTCTGGCTCACTGCAGAACAAGGTCTGGCGATGCTGCTCGGCATCTATTCCGGGGCGCTCCCGGCCGGCGGAATTCCCGCCATCCTCATCAACGTGCCCGGCACGCCGGCCTCCATCGCAACCGCCTGGGACGGCTATCCGCTGGCGCAACAAGGCCGCGCCGGGCAAGCCCTCGGCATCAACGCCCTAATGTGCGGCGCCGGTCAGCTCATCAGCATCGCATTCCTGTCGATCGCCGCGTTCCCTCTCGCGACGATCGCCCTGAGCTTCGGTCCGGCAGAATACTTCGGCCTCGCTTTGTTCGGTCTCAGCCTGATGGCCGGCGTGTCGGGCAAGCAGGTCCTCAAGGGACTTCTCGCCGGCGCGCTGGGTTTGGCTCTGGCGACCGTTGGCCTCGATCCGATGACCGCCTATCCGCGGTTCACGTTCGGCATCTCCGACTTCCTCGACGGCATTTCCTTCATTCCGGTGATGATCGGCTTGTTCGGATTCGCCGAAGTCCTCATCCAAATCGCCGACCGCGGTGAAGCGCTCGCGAGGCCGGCCGTCGGAGCGCTGGGCAGCGTTTTCCCCAGCCGTGCGCAATGGAAGAAAATGCTGCCGCACACCGGCCTCGGCGCCGTTATCGGGACCATCGTCGGCGTCATCCCGGCAGCCGGCGGAGACATCGGCTCCGTCGTCGCTTGGGAGCAATCGCGCCGCGTCTCGCGCGATGTGGAATCATTCGGTAAAGGCTCGATCGAAGGTCTCGCCGCGAGTTGTACCGCCGCCAACGCAGCTGTCGGCGGCGCCATGACCACCATGCTCACCTTGGGCATCCCTGGCGACGCCGTGTCCGCAATCCTGATAGGCGCGCTGTTGATCCACGGCATCCAACCTGGCCCCCTGCTGTTTCAGAGCAACCAATCGTTCGTGTACACGCTGGTCTTTCTGATGGCGTTCGCCGCCGTCATCGGCATGCTCCTCGGCCTGCTCGGCGCACGCCCCTTGGCGAAAGTTCTGCGCATCCCCGGCCCGTGGCTGTGGGTCGCCATCACGCTCTTCGGCATCATCGGCTCCTACGCACTCAACAACGCCGTCGTGGACGTCTGGGCCATGTTCGTGGCGGGCATCGTCGGCTTCCTGCTGCGCCGCGCCGAAGTGCCTCTCGGCCCGCTGGTCCTCGGACTCATCCTCGGCCCCATCATGGAGGCCAACCTGCGCCGCGCGCTCGTCCTCAGCCGCGGCGACTGGGCCGGCACGCTGTCGCGCCCGATCGTGCTCTTCTTCTTCGTGGCCACCGCTCTTTCGCTGCTGGCGCCCTTGCTCAAGGAACTGCGCACCAAGCGGCGCAAAGCCTAGTCCGATGCAGGCCGCCGTATATCTCGTCGCCACCCCGATCGGCAATCTAGAGGACATCACTCTGCGCGCCCTACGTACGCTGCGCGAGTGCGACCTCATCGCCTGCGAAGACACCCGCCATACGCGCAAACTGCTCAATCGCTACGAAGTCCAAAAGCCGCTGATCTCCTGCCACGAACACAACGAGCGCGAGCGCGCCCAGCAGATCGTCGAACGCGTTCTAGCAGGTCAGGCCGTGGCGATCGTTTCCGACGCCGGCCTGCCCGGAATCTCCGACCCCGGCTATCGCGTCGTCCAAGCCGCGATCGCAGCGGGCGTCCGCGTGATCCCCATCCCGGGACCGAGCGCCGTCGATACGGCCATCGTCGCCTCCGGCCTGCCGACTGACTCGTTTCTGTATGCCGGGTTCCTTCCCGCTAGGTCCGGTCAGCGCATCAAGACGCTCGAAGCGCTCGCCGCCGAGAAGGCCACTCTCGTCTTCTACGAAGCGCCGCACCGCCTGCTGCGCGCACTCCAGGATGCACTTTCCGTTCTCGGCGATCGCCAAGCCGTCGTCGCCCGCGAGCTCACCAAAACCCACGAGGAGTTTATCCGCGGAACCCTCGCGGAAATTAACGCCGATCTCGCCGCTCGCGAATCCGTCAAGGGCGAAATCGTCTTACTCATCGCCGGCCTCAACCAAGCTGCCGAACCGGCCGCCACCGTTACTCTCGCGGATCGCGTGCGCCAACTCATCGCCGAGGGCGCCTCGCCGATGGAGGCTGTCAAGAGCGCTGCCAAGGAATACGGAGTTCCCAAGCGCGAGGCCTACAGGCAAGCCGAAGAGGGCAAGGACTAGCCAACCGCCTTGCCATTAGCCTTGCCGTTAAAAGCCCGCTTCAGGCCGGCGATGTCGAGCCTCACCATTCCCAGCATGGCTTCCATCGCGCGCCTGGCTTTTTCCGGGTCCGGGTCGGAGATCATCTCCTGCAAGATCGTGGGGACGATCTGCCACGATACGCCGTAGCTGTCCTTCAGCCACCCGCACTGCTCCGCGCTGCCGCCGTTAAGCAGTGCATCCCAGTAGCGGTCGATCTCCGCTTGGTCCTTACAATTCACGACAAAAGAGATGGCGTGATTGAAGGGTTCCAGCGGGCCGGCGCTAATCGCCGTGAACTTCTGCTTGCAGAGCGTGAAGTCGACAATGACGACCGAGCCGGCCGGGCCGCTTGGCGAATCCGCCGGGCTCGACGTGACCCGGTCAACATGCGAGTCGGGGAAGATGGAAGCGTAGAATCGAGCGGCCTCCTCCGCCTCGTCGGCGAACCAAAGATGCGGGGTAATCTTCTGCAGCACGGCTGGCTCCTTCTCTGCGTAGATGCAGCCGGTCCACATGGTTGTTACCGGCCAACCACAGGACGCCGATTAGTATCATGAACCTCTAGCCATGGATCTTCGACTCAAGCAGGCTCCAGTGATCTGGCTTACCGGGTTCATGGGCAGCGGCAAGTCTACAGCCGGCAAGTTGCTCGCCAAGAAGCTTGGCTGGCGTTTCGTCGATCTCGATGCCGAAATCGAACGCGCGGCAGGCAAACCCATTCCTGAGATCTTCGAGCAGCAAGGCGAGGAAGCATTCCGCGATCTCGAACACCAGCAACTGCTCAGCCAGATCCATTGCTCGCGCCAAGGCGGCGCCTGCGTCGTCGCCCTGGGGGGCGGAGCGTATGCGGCCCAGCGGAACCGCGAGGCCATGGCCGACTGCGGCGTCGCTTTTTGGCTCGATCCGCCGTTCCCGATCCTCTGGGCGCGAGTCTCGGGCAACGACAAGCGCCCTCTCGCTAAAGATCCCGTGGCGTTCGAAAAGCTCTACGAAACCCGCCGCGACTTCTACGCCTTCGCACCCTACCGCATCGCCTCCGACACCTCTGAAGACGCCGTCGACAAAATCCTCGAACTCAATCTGTTCTAGTTCGCGCGCTTTCCTTGCTCGGCCCGCCCCCGAGCGCTACTCTGGAACGCATGGCAAGAGGGCTCAATAAAGTCATGTTGATCGGCAATCTCGGACGCGATGCCGAGACCCGTCACACTCCCAGCGGCGTGGCCGTCACCAACTTCAGCATCGCCACCGCGCGGCGCATCAAAGACCAAAGCGGCGAGTGGCGCGACGAAACAGACTGGCACGACATCGTCCTGTGGCGCGGCGAAAACGTGGCGCCCTACCTGCTCAAAGGCACCCAGGTCTACGTCGAAGGACGCCTGCAGACCCGCTCCTGGGACGATCAGTCCGGCCAGAAAAAGTACCGCACCGAAGTCGTCGTCGACGGCAACATGGGCCTCATGTTGCTCAGCGGCGGGGGCGGCGGCGGACGCGGTGAAGGCGGAGGCGGCGCGCGTTCCTCCGGCGGAGGCGGCGGCAGA
>CAMPKL010000180.1 GCA_946887065.1 uncultured Bryobacterales bacterium | reverse complement strand
CACGATCTTCCTCGGTCAAGCCGCGCCAGGGATCTTCACGCTCAATCAGCAAGGGACCGGTCAAGCCGCGATCCTCATTGCCAATAGCAACACCCTTGCAGCCCCCGAGGGCAGCATACCCGGCCGCGATGCCCGGCCGGCCCGGCGCGGCGAAATCGTCACCATTTTCCTAACCGGATTGGGCGCGGTCTCACCGTCGCCGCCGCTGGCAACCGGACAGCCATCGGCGGGGAATCAGACCGTGACCGCGGCGACGGTGACGATTGACGGCTTGCCCGCCGCAGTGACTTTCTCCGGCACGGCCCCCGGATTCGTCGGCCTCAATCAAATTAACGTCACCATTCCCGAGGGCGTGCGGCTGGCTAACGAGATTCCTGTTGTCGTGACTTCGGGCGCCGGCGTGAGCAACAGCGTCTTGATTGCGACCGGCCCTTGACGCGGCAGCTTTTACAACTGTCTCCGCAACTTCCCTGATATTCTCAGTCGCCACCAAGACTCGTGGCAGGGGGGTACTTTATGAAAATCACCAAGCTGGCTCTTGCTCTGTTTTGCGTTGCTTCCTTTGCCGTCGGCGATCCCGGCAACGGCGGGTCAAACCACCTGTCCGCGGACTTGAACGGCTATCAGGAGAACCCATCGCTTTCGACCACTGCCAAGGGCAGTTTCGTGGCTAAAATCGATCCGTCCGGCACGATGATGGACTACACGCTTTCGTTCGATGGACTCGAAGGAGACGTCCTACAGGCCCACATCCACACCGCAGCCCGAGGTGTGAACGGGGGCATCATGATTTGGCTCTGCGGAACGGCCGCGAACCCCGGCCCCTTAGGCACTCCCGTCTGTCCTGTAAGCGGAACTGTCGGCGGAACGGCAACGGCGGCTAGCGTCATTGGTCCGGGCGGCCAGGGAATCAATGCCGGCGAGTTCGCCAAGGCGCTAGCGGCGATCCGCGCCGGCTTCGCGTATGCCAACGTCCACTCGACGAAGTGGCCCGGCGGCGAGATTCGCGGTCAAATCAACGACTCCAACGGCAAACAGTAACCCTGTCAGATGCCTATGCGGGCGGACCTGTTGCGTCCGCCCTCTTTCGCCTTCGGTAGATTCATCACCCTCGCCTTCAGCGGGTAGCGCCTCGCCGCATCACGACTCGGTAGAATGTGAGGGCTGTGAGCGGCGCCTTGCCGGCTCCGCCGATTCACCACAGGAGAAATTCAGAATCATGAGAAAGACTTTAATTGTCCTAGCTGCCGCGCTATTTGCCGTAGCCATGCAGCCCGCTATGGCTCAAGACACGAGCATGAGCTTCTTCATCACGAGCAAGGGTTCTGGAGACGGAGCCAAACTCGGCGGCCTGGCCGGCGCCGACGCTCATTGCCAATCACTGGCCGCAGCCGCGGGCGCGGGCTCCAAGACCTGGCGCGCTTATCTAAGCACCGACACCGTCAATGCAAGAGACCGCATCGGTTCCGGCCCTTGGTACAACGCTAAGGGCGTCAAAGTGGCTGAGAATGTCGCCGATCTGCACAGCGAGAACAACAAGCTGGGCTTGGAGAACTCCCTGACCGAAAAGGGCATGAAAAACAACGGACGCAGCGATACGCCGAACCAGCACGACATCCTAACCGGTTCCAATTTGGACGGCACCCGCTTCACCGATGGCGCGGACCACACCTGCGGCAACTGGACGAAGAACGGAGAGGGCAGCGCTCAGGTCGGTCACCACGATCGCACGGGCGGCGGCGCCAACCCGAATTCGTGGAACTCGGCTCACGGCTCGCGCGGTTGCAGCCAGGCTGATCTAGTCGGCACCGGCGGCAACGGCCACTTCTACTGCTTCGCCACGAACTAAAGCAGTTGGATCTCTGGAGCGCCCGTGTCCGTCCGCGAGGGACGGCGCGGGCGTTTTTGCGTCTGCCGCGGCGATTGCAGACTGCGATCGCTGGACGGACCTCGATGCGCCCCTCGATGGCGGCGATGACCACCAAGAGTAGAAATCCGGGCACGCCCGCGCGGATGCATGTAGACTGGCATCGGCCACGCCGTTGCAGGTTCAGAAAAGAGGCATTCGATTTTGGTTGTTCCGCGGGCTGCTCGCGGCAACCGTTCTGTTCTTTGCTGCGACGCTGTTCGGGCTTGGGTATCAATGGTCGTCGACGCGGGCGGACGCTGCCCGTTATCCGCCGCCCGGCCGAATGGTCGACGTTGGCGGTTTCGAACTTCATGTCTACTGCACTGGCCAGGGATCGCCCACTGTGATTCTCGACGCTCTGTTTCCTGGAACCGTTTCCAACTGGGCCTGGGTGCAGCCGGAACTCGCGAAATCGACGCGTGTGTGTGCCTACGACCGGGCCGGTTTAGGGTGGAGCGATAGCGGTCCCGAACCCCGCGATGCGCTTCGCCACGCGCAGGAGTTGCACGCCCTGCTGCAGAACGCGGACATCGACGGACCGTACGTTCTCGTAGGCCACTCGCTCGGCGGTCTGTTCTCGCGCATGTTTGCCGACCAGTACCCGAATGAAGTCGCGGGCATGGCGCTGGTCGAAGCAACGAATCCCGACACATGGGTTCGCCGCGGGCTGCCCGAAGGAGTCGGCGTCGATAGCAGCCAATTGGCGATTGGGTCGTTTCTTTCGCGATTCGGCCTCTTCCGTGCGGGGATCATTCCAGCCTACGGCTCCGACCCTGACCTGCCGCCTCAGCAGCGTCAAGAGTTGCAGGCTTTTTTCGACTCGACGAAATCCATGGAGACTATCCGTTCCATGGACGCCTCGTTCGCTGTCGCCCTCGATCAAGTACGTAAGGCAAGGGATTTGGATGATAGGCCGTTGGCAACGATCTTAGGCGCCCAGGGAGACGGCGGGGCCGACGAGCTGAAGCCGTTATTTGAAGAGCAAGCGGCGCTCTCGTCGAACAGCATCAGCGTGATGGTCGAAGGAGCGACCCATGCCGGGCTCGTGGACAACCAGACTGCCGCGGCCGAGACCACTCGCGTGATTCTGCGGGTAGTGGAGGCCGTCCGCAGCGGAAGGCCCTTGAACTCGCCTCAAGCGCTGCCCTAGGTTGTGCGATTCACGACCCTGTCCCGTGAACCGCAGCGCTACACTGTCGTCCATGTGGTTGAAATCCGCGCTCTTGGGCATCACCGCCTTGATGATTCTGGGTCTCATGCCGGCTGAGGAAATTGTCGACGGCCGCCGCTCTGTGGTTTTGCAGGGCGAAGACGCGCGCCTGGTCCTCGACATCCTAGGCGGCTCGATCGTCTCCTTCGAACTCAACGAGCAAAGGCTCAACCCGCTGCGCTGGGCGAATGACGGCCCTCCGGACCGCATTCGAGGCATGAGCCATTTTTTGTGCCTGGATCGCTGGGGTCCGCCCTCCGAAGCTGAGCGGGCCAACGGCATGCGGCAGCACGGCGAAAAGGTGGAGTGGCAAGTCCAAGAAGAGAGTGGATCCAGTGCGCGAATGTCCGCCGTGCTGCCCATGGCCGGCCTGCGCGTCGAGCGCAACGTCGAGGTGGCGAAAGACGGTACATGGTTCCATGTCTCGGAAACAGTGACGAACCAGAATCCGCTCGGCAGAGTCTACAACATCGTCCAGCACGCCACGATTGGGCAGCCCTTCCTCGATGAATCGGTAGTCGTCGATTCCAACGCGACGAAAGGCTTCGCTCAAGGCGGCTCGCTGCCCACGCCTGAGGAACCTTCCGCGCTATGGCCCATGGCTCCACGCGCGGATGGCCCGGTCGACATGCGCCGCCTCACGACGGACCCGAAGCCGGACGTCGTCTCTTACGTGATCGACGAAGACATCGGCTGGGTCACTGCCTCAAACGCCGGCAAAGGCCTGCTCCTTGGCTACATCTGGGAAACGGAGGAGTACCCCTGGCTCAATCTCTGGCGGCGCGTCGACAATGGCGTCCCCACGGCTCGCGGCCTGGAGTTCGGCTCGACAGGGTTGCACCAGCCCTTCCCCGCTCTGGTGAAAAAGGGCTTTATTTGGGAACGCCCTCTCGTGCAATTCCTGGACGCCGCCGAGGGCCAAACACGCTCGTACGTCGGCTTTCTCGCGAAGATCCCCGAGGGCTATCAGGGCGTCGATGACATCGTCTACGAGAACGGCGAGTTGACGCTCATCGAGCGCGGCGGCGGTTCGCGGATTCAAGTATCGATGCCGAGCAGAATCAGCCCGGAACGCTAGCATCCGTTCCCGGCTACAATGGCCCAGTCTTGATCATCGGCTCCACCATCAGCCACTACAAGATCGTCGCCAAACTCGGCGAGGGCGGCATGGGCGTCGTCTACAAAGCCGAGGACACCAAGCTCAATCGGCAAGTGGCGCTCAAGTTTCTCGCCGAGCACTTGCTGAGCGATCCTGAGGCCAAGGAGCGCTTTCTGCGCGAAGCTCAGGCGGCCGCCGCGTTGCACCACCCTAACGTTTGTCCGGTCCATGAAATCGACGAAGTCGAGGGCAAGACCTTCATCGCGATGGCCTTTCTCGAAGGCGAATCGCTCGAAGATCTAATCGCCAAAGGGCCGCTGTCGCTCAAGGAATCCCTCGACATCGCTCGCCAAGTTGCCGACGGCCTGCAAGCGGCCCACGCCAAGAACGTCGTCCATCGCGATATCAAGCCCGCTAACATCCTGGTGTCGCCCGAAGGTCGCCCGACCATCATGGACTTCGGCCTAGCGCGTCTGACTGAGGCCTCGCGCCTTACCAAGGTCGATACCGCGATGGGCACCGTCGCCTACATGAGCCCCGAGCAAGCCCAAGGCATGGAGGTCGACAGCCGCTCGGATCTGTGGTCGCTGGGCTGCGCGTTGTACGAGATGGTTTCGGGCCAACGTCCGTTCAGGGGCGTGTATGACCAGGCGCTGCTCTACGAGATTGTTCACGAAGAACCAGCGCCGTTGACGGGCCTGCGCACGGGCGTGCCGATTGAACTGGAACTGCTCGCCTCCAAGTGCTTGGCGAAGGATCGAGAAGACCGCTACCAGTCCGCCAAAGAGATCGCCGTCGACCTGCGCACTCTGGCCGAGAAGTTGAAGTCCGGCCGCTCGACAGTTCTACGTGCCGGCGCCGTTCCCGCAACAATGACGGCGGCCCACACGCTTAATCCCGCTGAGGCGTTGCCGCCTGACGCGGTGGTCGTGGCGAAACGAAAATTGCAGGTGGTCTATGGCCTCTTCGCTTTGGTCGCGATCGCTTTGCTCGGCGTCTCATTCGCTTACTTCACCCAAACACCGCCCGCAGCCCCCTCGCAGACCACGCGGCGATTCTCCTTGTCGCCCGAAGGCGTCACTGCGGCCGGCATCTCGCCTGACGGCCGCTACATCGCTTACACGGTGGGAACGCCGCCCGAATCCAGCCTTTGGCTGCGGGCCATCGGGAGCGAAACGGCTCGCCAGATTCCAGGCACCGAAGGCGCCAGAGCGGTGGTCAGCGGCTGGTCGCCCGACAGTCAAGCCATCGTCTTCGCCACAACGGCCGAAGTCAAACGGGTCGCTATCGGCGGCGGCGACCCCGTCAAGCTGGCCGATCTGCCCGGTGCGGGTAACCAAGGGTTTCGGGGCGTCACCTGGAGCCCTGAGGGCGAACGCATTGTGTTTTCTTCCACAGGGGGCGCGCTCTATGAGATCCCGGCCCGCGGCGGCGAACCGCAGATCGTTGCTGGGGTAATGGGCGGCGGTTTTGTGGAACCGCATTTCTTGCCCACGGACGGCGATTCAGAGGCACTCCTCTACGAATCTAGTTCTCAAATCTGGGTCGCCAACCTCGAGACGGGCGAGAGCAGCGAAATCGGTCCCGGCTCGGCGCCGGTCTACTCGCGGGACGGCTACTTGATCCACGGATCGGCTGATCCTGGTGATCCGAGGCTGTTCGCTCTGCCGTTCTCGCTGGCGACCCTCCAGGCGACAGGCGAACCCTTCCCGATCGCTGATGGCAGCCAATCCGCCAACGTCGCCCAGGACGGCACGCTGGTCTTCTTGGACGGAGCGAGGAGTGCTGGTCTTTACACGCTGGTCTGGCGACATCGCGCCGGAGAGTTATTGGAGACGATCGGCCAGCCGCAGCCAACCATGTACCTTCCAGCCCTCTCGCCCGACGGACAGCGGGTTGCGGTGACTTCGAACGAGAGCGGCAACGCCGACATCTGGATCCACGATCTGGCCCGTTCCACCAAGAACCGCTTGACGTTTGATGAGGCCACCGAATCAAACCCCAGTTGGTCGCCTTCAGGGCGTGAGGTCGCCTATGCGTTCAACGGAGAGGACGGATATCGCCTCCTGAGCGCCGCGGTGGACGGCACGGGCGAGCCGACGGTTTTACTGGAGTCGGAGATTCCCGTCAACCTCCCCGGCTATTCGAGGGATGGACGATTTTTGGTTTATGACGGAGATGTCCCTGGGGCTAGCCGCGATATCTTCTATCTTGAGTTCGGGACGGACGGCGCCGCTACGGAGCCTGTCAAGTTTCTCGGTACGCCGGCGGCCGAGACGGGCCCGACGCTTTCACCGGACGGGCGGTTTGTCGCCTACTATTCCGACGAGTCGGGACGCGTCGAGATCTATGTGAGTCCATTCCCCGGCGGGGCCGGGAAACGGCAGGTTTCGGTGAACGGCGGCCGCAACCCTCGCTGGCGAAGCGACGGGAGCGAGTTGTACTACATCGAGGGCCGCAGCACGCTGATGGCGGTTCCACTCTCGACCGATCCGGGAGTGACGTTTGGGCAGCCGCAGGCGCTGATTGAGGAAGTAAGCTCAGGCGCCGGGGGCCGCGGGGCGCAATACGACGTCTCGCCGGACGGCCAACGCTTCGTGACGATCGAGCCCGTGGAAGCCGGCGCTGAGGAGGCAGCGGCGTCCAAGATCCGCATCGTCGAAAACTGGTCCGAAGAGTTCCGCAACCGGCGGCGGGATTGATGCGACACCGGTCTGCTACGATGCTGCTGCCATGCGCAAATCCACTGCCCTCGCTGTCGCCGCTCTAGCTCTTTTGATCCTCGCCTGCCAACCGGCGGCGGTCTCGCAACAGAGCGTCGATCAAGCCCAGGTCGATGCCTGGATGACGGAGCTTTCCAACTGGGGACGTTGGGGAGACGACGAC
>CAMPKL010000179.1 GCA_946887065.1 uncultured Bryobacterales bacterium | reverse complement strand
GGTTGTAGTCGGCCGGGTCGCTGTTGACGGGCCACTCGCTCTCGCTGCGCATGCCGAGCATCTCTTCGTCGCTGAGCGGGATGGTGACGGGCGGTCCGCCGGCCTTGAGATTGATTTCGCCTGAGGCGGCGAGCATGGCGTCGCGCACGGCTTCGGCCTCGAGGCGTTTGCGGTTCATGCGCCACAGGTAGCGATTGTCAGGATCGATCTCGGCGTTGGCGGCGACCGGCGCGCTGGAGCGGCGATAGACGTCGGAGGTGAGAATCAGGCGGTGCATCTGCTTAACGCTGAAACCCCGGTCCATGAACTCGACGGCGAGCCAGTCGAGCAGTTCCGGGTTCGAGGGGCGTGCGCCTTGGCGTCCGAAGTCGTTGGGCGTGGAAACGATGCCTTCGCCGAAATGCCACTGCCAGAGGCGGTTCACCATGACGCGGGCGAAGAGCGGGTTGTCCTTGGAGGTCATCCATTCGGCCAGAGCTTTGCGGCGCTGGGGAATGAAATGATCCTGGGGCTCGACGATCGGTCTGCCTTCATGCAGCGCGGCAGGGAAGGAGGGCTTCACTTGCTCGCCCTTGTTCTGCCAATCGCCGCGATTGAGGACGTAGGTCGGCGGCACGTCTTCGGTGTGAACCAAGAGGTTCGCTTTGTCGACTGGCGTCGGCGCGCGCATGTAAGCCTTGCCTAGCTCGGCGAGCAGCGTCGCCTTCTCGTCGCGCTCCGAGGCTGTTAGTTGACGCTGACCTTCGGGGCGCGCTCGCGCTTGCTCGTCGATGCGGCGGATCTTAGCAGCGAGTTGTTCGGCGGCCCACCATAAGGTTTCGTGGCGGGTGTATTCGTAGATCGTCATGCGGTCGACGATGGGCACTTCGCGTTCTTCGCTGCCGGCAAAGAACGCGGTGAGGCTGTAGTAATCCTTCTGCTTGATGGGATCGAACTTGTGGTCGTGGCAGCGGGCGCAGCCGACAGTAAGGCCGAGGAAGGCGGAGCCGGTCATGTCGACGGCTTCGGCCGACCACTCACTGCGATATTGGTCGCCGTAGAAAGTAATCTCAACGGGGAAGGCCCCGAGCGAGTAGAGGCTGGTGCCGATGCGTTTGTGCAGGCTGGCCTTCTTGTCTTCGGGCAGCCCGTATGTGCCGCCGAGGTCGAGATTGTCGGGCCAGATTTCATCGGCGGCGATTTGCTCTTGGACGAAGACGTCGTAGGGCTTGTCTTTTTGGAACGACTCGATGACGTAATCGCGGTAGCGCCAGGCGTTGGCCAGCAGGGCGTCGGTCTCGAAGCCGGCGGTGTCGGCGTAACGGACGACGTCGAGCCAGTGGCGTCCCCAACGCTCGCCGTAGCGGGGCGAGTCGAGCAGTTTGTCGACGAGCTTGCTGTAGGCGTCGGGCGCGGGGTCGTTGACGAAGGCGTCGATCTCTTCGGGCGACGGCGGCAGGCCGAGCATGTCGAAGTAGACGCGGCGAGCCAGGGTGCGGCGGTCGGCGAGTTCGGCCGGCTGCAGCTTTTGCTCTTCGAGTTTCGAAAAGACAAAAGCGTCGATTGGGTTAGCGACTCGCGAGGCGTGTTGCACCTCAGGGACGACAGGCTTCTCTGGTTTGCGGAATGACCACCAGAGATTCTCGGCCGATGCGGCAGCCGTGCCTTCGGGCCAGGGCGCGCCTTCGTCAATCCACTTGGCGATGACGGCGACGTCCGCTTCGCTGAGGCCCTGTTTGCCAGGGGGCATCTTCAAGTCGCCCACGCGGCGGACCGTCGTCATCAACAGACTCTCGCCGGCGTTGCCGGGGACAATGGCCGGACCGCGGCTGCCGCCGTTGAGCGCGCCGTTGCGGGTGCGCAGGTCCAGGCCGGACATTTGCGCCTCAGCGTGGCAGGCGAGGCAGTTTTGTTGAATGAGTTCGAAGCCCGGATGAGCCTCGGCGGCGGTCAGCAGGGGCGCAGCTAACCAGGCCACGACGAACGAAGAGAGCAATAGTGCGCGCGACATGGGCAGCAATCTGGGCTGAGTATACCCCAGAGGGGCTGCACCCTCTAAGACGTGGTGGCTATTGTGTTTTCTTGAAGGCTGGCGGAAAGGACCCGGCGGTAGAGACGTTCATAGCGGTCGATGATGTTGGACTGCGAGAAGTACTCGGAACGCTTGCGGGCGGCGGCACGGACGCGCTGGTGGGCTTCTGGGTTCTTGAGAAGCTCGCAGGCGGTCTGGCCCATGGCCTCGACGTCGCCCAGGGGCAGCAGGAATCCGGACTGCTCGTGTTGGATCAGCTCAGGCAGCCCGCCGACTTTTGTGGCGATGACGGGGACGCCGCAGGCCATCGCTTCCAGGGCCGCGAGACCGAAGGATTCCTGTTCGCTGGGAAGCAGGAAGAGATCGAGAAGAGGCAGTAATTCTTCGACGTCTTGATCGGAGCCGAGGAAGTGGACACGGTTTTTGAGCCCGAGTTCGTCGGCCAGCCGCTCGGCCATTTCCCGATCGGGACCGTCGCCGATCATCAGCAGCTTGGAGGGGTGGTGGCGGGCGATGTAATGGAAAGTCTTAATGACGTCTTGGGTGCGCTTAACCCAGCGGAAGTTCGAGAGGTGGCCGATCAAGGCCTCGTCGGGGCAGGCGTATTTTTTGCGGAGCGCGGCGTCGAAGTGTTTTGGGTTGAAGCGTTCCAAGTCGACGAAGTTGTGGATCACTTCCGCGGGGCAATCAGTGCAGAATCGCGCGTGCGTTTCGCGGGCCAAGTAGCTGGAGACGGCGGTGATGCCGTCGCTTTGCTGCAAACAAAAGCGAGTGATGTCGTAGAACGATTCATCCAGGCCGAGCAGAGTAATGTCGGTGCCGTGCAGGGTGGTGACGATCTTCGGGCCGTTCTCGCCAAGCATCTGTTTGGCGAGGTAGGCGCTGGCCGTGTGCGGGATGGCGTAGTGCGCGTGGAAGACGTCGATGGGATGTTGGCGGGCGAGCGTGGCGAGCTTCGTTGCCAACGCCAGCGTGTAAGGCGGGTACTGGAACAACGGGTAGCGAGCGATGGGGACTTCGTGGAAGTGGACGCGGGTGTTGCCTTCGGTGACGCGCACGGGGCGCACGTAACTGACGACGTGGACATCGTGTCCGCGGTCGGCCAGTCCCATGCCGAGTTCGGCGGCGACGACGCCGCTGCCGCCGATGGTCGGGTGACAAATGATGGCGATGCCTAACGGTCTTTCCATGGCTCGATATCGAATAGGCCGACGAGGTCGGTTGCTGGAATGGGAAGCTCGCTCGTATAGGGTTCGCCGTAGGGGACGCCGATGAGCGAGCCGAAGTATTTGAGCGCCGCTTCGATGGACTCAATGAAGTTCCCGGAGGCGATGCGTACCGGGAAGTCTTTATTTTGCGGCGAGCCGAATTGCGACTTGTAACAGCGCACGGCGTCCATGCGCTCTTGAATGACTTCACTGATGTCCACGACGACTTGCGGCTTGATGGGGCGCGTGCCCATGTGATGCAGCAAGGCGCGCGGACGATGCGGCGGCAGTTCGGGCAGATAGTTTTTGATGCCGCACAGGTAAAAGCACTGGCGCAGCAGCTCGGCCGTGCCCATGTGATCGGGGTGGTGGTCGTCCAACGGCGGCGCTATGACTAGTTGGGGCCGCAGTTGACGGATGGCGCGCACGATCATCCGGCGATTGTCGTCGGTGTCGCGGACGTGTCCGTCTGGGATGCCGAGATTGATGCGCTGGGAAAGCCCAAGCTTCCGCGCGGCTGCTTCCGCTTCAGTGGCGCGCTGCTCGGGAGTGCCGAGACTGCCGAGTTCGCCGCGAGTCAGATCGACGACGGCGGCGGTTCTGCCGCTGCGCACGGTATTGAGCAGCAGGCCGCCGCAGCAAAGCTCCGCATCGTCGGGGTGGGCTGCGAAGACGACCAGATCGCTGGGCGCGGCGTCGGGGGAAAGCATAGTTTAGGCTTCTTCCAACTCCGCGGTCAGCTTGCCCCACTCGTCTTCACAAGCTTCGATCTTCTTGCGGCGATGCTCCATCGATTCGAGCGCTTCGGCTTGCTTCGCGAAGTCGTTGGCGAAGTTCTGGAGCATACCCTGCAGGGTTGAGTTTTCTTTTTCGAGGCGGGCGACTTCTTCTTCCAAGGCGGCGACACGCTTGCGGAGCTTGTCGGCTTTGATGGGGTTCAGGCGCTTCTTTTTCGTATCGGCGCCGGCGCCGTTCTGGGGCGGCGGAACGGAGGGCGCCGCCGGTTTAGCGTGGAACTCTAGCGCCGCCATGAGCTCGGCGCTGGGACCGCCCGGGACCGCGCTCGCGTCCCCGGGTACGCCGCGCCTCTCAAGAGCCCACAAATATTCCTCGTAGTTTCCGGGATAGGTTTCGACTGCGCCGCCGCCGATGGCAAAGACCTTGGTCGCTAGACGGTCGATGAAGTAGCGGTCGTGCGAGACGAAAACGATGGTGCCGGTGAACTCCATCATGGCCCGCAGCAGCACGTCTTTGGCGCGCATGTCGAGGTGGTTGGTGGGCTCGTCGAGCAGCAGGAAATTGTGCGGCTCAAGCAGCATGCGAGCCAGCGCGAAGCGATTGCGTTCGCCGCCCGAGAGTACGCCGACTCGCTTGAAAACGTCGTCTCCCGAGAACAGGAAGCAGCCCAGCAGCGAGCGCACTTCGGCGTCATTCATGCTGCGCGCTCGCTCGGCGATCTCGTCGAAGAGAATCGCCTCGGGGTTCATCTCTTTGTACTGGTCTTGGGCGAAGTAATCGGTCTCGACTTTGTAGCCGACTTTAATCGTGCCGGCGGTGGGCGGCTCGAGGCCCGACATCAGCCGGATCAGCGTCGATTTGCCGGCGCCGTTGTGGCCGATGAGCGCGACGCGATCGCCTTTCTCGATGTGGAAAGAAACGTTCTCAAGCACTTTGTTGTCGCCATAGTGCTTGGAAATGCCCTTGCCTTCGATCACGACGCGGCCGCTGGCGGGCGGTTGCGGGAATCGGAAGTGAACGACCTTTTCTTCCGGCGGAATCTCGATGCGCTCGATCTTTTCGAGTTCCTTGACGCGGCTTTGCACCAGGGCCGCTTTGGAAGCCTGGTAACGGAAGCGGCTGATGAACGCCTCCAACTGTTCGATGCGGGCGCGCTGGTTCTTGTAGGAAGCGATGAGTTGCTCGCGCCGCGCCGTCTTCTGCACCTCGTACTTGGAGTAGTTGCCCTTATAGAAGTGCACCTGCTTGTTCCAGATTTCAACGACCTGCTGAACGGTCTGGTCGAGGAAGAAGCGGTCGTGCGAGATAAGCAGGAAGGCGTGGGGATAGTTTTGCAGATACTCTTCGAGCCAATTGCGAGCTTCGAGATCGAGGTGGTTGGTCGGCTCATCGAGCAGCAGCAGGTTCGGCTTCTCCAAAAGCAGCTTGGCGAGCGCGATCCGCATTTGCCAGCCGCCGGAGAAGGATTCGGTGCGCTTCTCCCAGTCGCTGCGCAGGAAGGAAAGACCGCCGAGAACGGTGCCGACTTGCACTTCTTTGGTGTAGCCGTCGAGGGCGTGGTAGCGGTCCATGACCCAGGTGTAGCGGTCCATGACGGCTTCGTATGCGTCGCTCTGCGGGTCGAGTTCGCCCATTTGATGGGCTAGATCTTCTTGCTCCTGTTCGAGGGCGATGGCCTCATCAAAGACGCTGAGGCATTCTTCAAAGAGGGTGCGCCCCGAAAAACTGAGCCCGTCCTGCGGCAGGTAACCGATTCGCAGGCCCTTTTGCTGATTGACCTCTCCGTGGTCAAGGCGCTCTTTGCCGAGCAGAATCTTCAAGATAGTGGACTTGCCCGTACCATTCGCGCCGACGAGACCAATCTTGTCTTGCGGCTGGATGAGCCAGTTCAGACCTTCGAACAAGGTTCTGTCGGCGTAGCGCATCGCGCCATCGGATATCTGCAGCATTCTCTTCCAGTGTAGGGGGTTGACGGCTTCGGATCGGTTACTTCCGCTGCGCGGAGAACCAGGCGAGGGTGCGTCGGACGCCGTCTTCGAACTCGACCTGGGGGGCAAACCCCAAGACTTCGTTGGCGGCGGAAATATCCGCTCGGGAATGGCGGACGTCGCCCAGACGTTCGGGGCCGCGGCTGGGCTCGAGTTCGATCTTGGCGGCGGCCTGCATCGCCTTCCAGGCGCGGTTCAGGGTGATCCCTTGGCCGCACCCGCCGTTGAAGACGCCGCCGGAGGCTGCGGGGACTGTTGCGGCCAGGATATTGAGGCGGGCGACATCTTCAACGAAGATGAAATCGCGCGTCTGCTCGCCGTCTCCGTTGATGGTGGGCGCTTCGTTGCCGAGGACGCGGTTAGCGAAGATGGACAGTACGCCCGAATAGGCGGACGAAGGGTCTTGGCGCGGGCCGAAGACGTTGAAGTAACGCAGGGAAACCGTTTCGATTCCGTAACTTTGCTGCGCCGCCTTGAGGAAATGCTCGCCCGCCAGCTTGTGCGCGCCGTAGGGCGATAGCGGCTCGGGACGCATGCCTTCGACTTTCGGCAGGACGGGGGAGTCCCCATAGACCGCGGAGGACGAAGCGAAGACGATGCGCCGCACTTTTTGTTCGACCGCCGCGCGGATCACGTTGAATGTGCCGTCGACGTTGACCCCGAAGCAGAGTTCGGGCTCGCTGATGGAACGCGGCACCGAAGGGATGGCCGCTTCATGGAAGACGACGTCGATGCCCTTGAGCAGAGGGAGCAGCGCCGGGTAGTCGCGGATATCGCACCGGTGAAATTCCACGCCCGAGGCATGGGCTAAGTTGCGCTGGTGTCCGGTGATCAGCGAATCGACCACGATGATCCGCTCGCAGTCTTCCCTCAGACGGAGTGCGTCGACGAGCGCGGATCCGATGAAACCGGCGCCTCCGGTAACGAGGACGTTCATGCTTAGTCCAGTTGAGCGATCTGGTCGCTCAGGTAGGCCATCGACTCGGTCACGATGTGCTCGGCGCCGGGCGCGAAGTCGAACACTTCCATCGACACCCAGCCTGCATAGTTGCGGTCTTTGGCGGCCTGCAGCACGGGCTTGAAATCGTAACCGCCCTCGGGCCGGGGATGGCTGCCGTCGAGTTCGTTGACGTGTATGTGGCGGATCTTGTTCCAGTGGCGGG
>CAMPKL010000178.1 GCA_946887065.1 uncultured Bryobacterales bacterium | reverse complement strand
ATATTCGCGTCGTCCAGGATGGCGAGGCACGCATTCACGATCTCGGTGAGATTGTGAGGCGGAATGTTCGTGGCCATGCCCACGGCGATGCCGTTCGCGCCGTTGACCAAAAGATTCGGGACAGTAGCCGGCAGGAACTCCGGCTCTTTGTTCTCGTCGTCGTAAGTCGGCCGGAAGTCGACCGTATCTTTATCGAGGTCCTGCAGCAAATCCTCAGCGAAGCGCGACAGCCGCGCCTCGGTGTAGCGCATCGCAGCAGGGGGATCGCCATCCATGGAGCCGAAGTTGCCTTGCCCGTCGATCAACGGGTTGCGCATCGTGAACGGCTGCGCCAAACGAACCAACGTGTCGTAGATCGAAGAATCGCCGTGGGGGTGGTACTTGCCCATCACGTCGCCGACAATGCGGGCGCACTTCTTCGGCGGACGGTTGGCGCGGATGCCGCCTTCCAACATGCCGTAGAGGATGCGCCGTTGAACCGGCTTCAACCCATCCCGCACGTCCGGCAATGCCCGCCCGACGATCACGCTCATCGCATAGTCGAGATACGACTTGCGCATCTCGGTTTCGATGTTGATTGGGATTAAGTTGCCGCCGATTGGATCCCCGTCTGAAAGGGGTAATTTAGGGTCTGTCGGTTCGTCCGCCAAGTGGTGTCGATCTCCAGGCCCAGGAAGGGCCTAAACTATTGAGAATAGCACACTTGGCCTTCTCAGTTCCGTGCTGAGCATACGCGTCCAGCCAGCTGTTTTCAGGATTTTCTTGAGGGGTTTTATGCTACGTCCGCCGTTGAGGCGTCCGCAGCACGCCGCGAGCGACAATGAGGCGCGGATTTGACTTTCTCCAGCGACCGTTTTTGCGCTAAATTGAGCCAGTCAGATGGCGCCCATGTCCACTCGAACGACCGAAACCAAGCCGCCCACCCCCGCCAAGGATCACAGCGTCCATTGCCCGAACTGCTCGACCCGCCTAACCGAGCTCAAGTGCAAATTGCTCTGCACGAAATGCGGCTATTACATGAGCTGTGCTGACTTCTATTAGTCCCGGGCGGTAGAATACCGCGCTACTGTAGGGGCAACATGGAATCGCCGTTTCTCACAGAGTTCGATCTGCACCTGCTCGGCGAAGGGGCGCACTACCGCAGTTACGAGAAGCTCGGCGCTCATCTCACCCAGTACGAGGGCACGCCCGGCGTCCGCTTTGCCGTCTGGGCGCCGAACGCCCGCGAAGTCTTCGTCATAGGCGATTTCAACGGCTGGAATCGAACCACCCACAAGATGACCGCCTGCGGCGTCTCCGGCATCTGGGAAATTTTTATCCCCGACATCGGCCAGGGCGAAGTCTATAAGTACTTCATCCGCTCCAACGCGGGCGGGTATGAGACGGAGAAGGCCGATCCCTACGGGTTCGCCAGCGAGGTCAGGCCGCGAACCGCCAGCAAGGTTTACGAGCTCGACGGCTATCGCTGGGGCGATGGACGCTGGATGGGCTCGCGCGGCGTCAAGCATACCCGCGAAGCTCCGATCTCGATCTATGAGATGCATCTCGGCTCGTGGCGCCGCGCGCCCGAGTCCAATAGCTGGCTCACCTACGCCGACACGGCCCCGCAACTCGCCGAGTACTGCCAAGAGATGGGCTTCACTCACGTGGAGCTGATGCCGCCCACCGAGCACCCCTTTGACGGCTCCTGGGGGTACCAAACCGTCGGCTACTTTTCGCCCACCAGCCGTTACGGAACGCCGCACGAGTTTATGGAGTTCGTCGATACGCTGCACCGCGCGGGCATGGGCGTCATCATCGACTGGGTTCCGGCTCACTTCCCCAACGATCCGCACGGCCTAGCATTCTTCGACGGCACGCATTTGTACGAACACGCCGATCCACGCCAGGGCTTCCACCCCGACTGGGGCACGATGATCTTCAACTACGGGCGCCGCGAGGTCTCCAATTTCCTTATCGGCAACGCATTGTTTTGGCTCGACAAGTACCACATCGACGGCCTACGAGTGGACGCTGTCGCCTCGATGCTCTATCTCGACTACGGCCGCGAAGAGGGCCAATGGGTACCCAACCAGTACGGCGGCAAGGAGAACGTCGACGCTATCGACTTTCTGCGCCGCTTTAACGAACGCGTTTACGCCGAGCATCCCGACACGTTAACTTTCGCCGAAGAGTCGACCTCTTGGCCGATGGTTTCCGCCCCGACTTACCTCGGCGGCCTCGGTTTCGGCTTCAAGTGGAACATGGGCTGGATGAACGACATCCTGCGCTATTTCTCGCGCGATCCGGTGTTCCGCAAGTACCACCAAAACGACCTCACTTTCTCGATGGTTTACGCCTTTAGCGAGAATTTCCTGTTGCCTTTTAGCCACGACGAGGTCGTCCATGGTAAAGCGTCGCTGATCTCCAAGATGCCCGGCGATGACTGGCAGAAGTTCGCCAACCTGCGCGCCCTATACGCCTATATGTACGGCCATCCCGGCAAGAAGCTGCTGTTCATGGGTTGCGAGTTCGCGCAGTGGGAAGAGTGGAATCACGACACCAGCCTGGACTGGAATCTGCTCGCGTTCGAACCGCACCGCGGCATGCAGCGCCTCGTCCGCGATCTCAACACTCTCTACCGCGCCGAGACCGCGCTGCACCAGCTGGACTCAGACTGGCGCGGCTTTGAGTGGATCGACTGCAACGACACGCAGTCGAACGTGGTGACCTTCATCCGCAAGGGAACGAGCCCGGACGACATTCTGCTCTTCGGCTGCAACTTCTCGCCGGTCCCGCGGCACGGCTACCGCATCGGCTGCCCTATTGGCGGCAAGTGGCAAGAAATCTTCAACACAGATGCCTCCATCTACGGCGGCACGGACTGCGGCAATTTGGGCGGCGTCCAGGCCCAAGACTACGCCACGCACGGCCGCCCGCACACTCTCGAAGCGACCATGCCGCCGCTTGGCGTGGTCGTTTTCAAGCCTGGCGAGTAGTCTCATTGTCACTGCAGCTTGCCCTTTTTCTCGTCTTGGTTTGAATCGAACCAATGTAAGATCGATCCGAGTTGCCGTCTCGGAGGGCGAGTGACGATGTCTAGATCATGCAGTCTCCGCGAGAACTCGCTTGACGTTGTCCTAACTCTAATCGCCCTGTTGAGCCTAACTGCTCCGGTTCGCGCCCAGAGTTCGACTGATCTGCCCGAGATCGCGGCGGTGGTGGATGCCGCCAGCTATCGACCAGTAATCGCCCCAGGCGGGCTGCTGACGATCTTCGGCGAACGCTTGGCTGCCGATTCGGCAACCGCTCAGTCAGTTCCCTTGCCCTTCGTTCTCGGATCCGCCCGCGTTCTCGTCGATGGCCGACCGATACCGTTGTTCTTTGCTTCTCCCGAGCAACTGAATGGGCAGGTCCTCTATGGCGTCGGGACCGGCGAGATTGAGGTGGTTGTCGAAGTGGGCGGGGTCAAGAGCGGCCCGTTTAGAGCCATCGTGCGCAATCGTGCGCCAGCCATCTTCCAGTTCCCTCACGGGACCTGCATCGCGCAGCGTAGCAGCGGAGCGCTGATTTCGCCGGAAAGTCCGGTTGCGGCTGGAGACGCGTTCACCGTCTATACGACAGGGCAAGGACGAGTGACGCCTATTCCGGCGGAAGGCGCCCCCGCGTCCAGCGCTCCTTTGTCCGTAATCGCGGAACCTTCCGCGTTTCGCGTCCGACTCGATGGTAAGGAGGTTGAACGCGGCTTCCACGGCCTGACGCCCGGACTCGTCTCTTTGGGGCAACTGAATCTCGTCGCACCGGAGATTGAACACGGCGGAACGGCGAACTTGGCAATCTCGTCAGACGGGCGGATCGACAACGGGTGCCGTCTTCCGGTCACCTCCTTTGTCGGAGATCAACCACAGATCGAAATGGTAAGCGTACCGCCGATCGGGAGTTCCGAGAATTTGATCGGACGCGTCGCGAACGCGCCGGCACCGGATTTTCAAGTGGCGGTGCTCATTCGAGTGGGCGGCTGGTGGACTAAGCCCTTCGCGAACCGGCCGGCAACGCCGATCCGGCCCGACGGCACGTGGGAAGCGGACATTACGACTGGGGGCAACGACGTTTCTGCTAGCGCGATCATTGCGTATCTTGTGGGAGGCGGCTTCCAGGTTCCCGTCGCTCTCGGTTCGCAGCAACTCCCGGAATCCCTTGAGGCTGCGGCCGTGGCGAAGGTTCTCGTGGAGCGGGAACCTCCGCCGCCGGCCTATAGAGGTCGCGTGGTTGTGCCCGTCGGTAGTGAGTTTGACGGCGGCTTGGACGGATGGAGCGGCGGCAGTGAAATTCGCTTCCAAAGCGGGATTGGAAACTCGCCCGGGAGCATGGAATTCCAAGAACTCTATCGCGGGTCGGGCTTCGCCTCGGCGCCGCCGAAATTCCTCGGCTTCTGGTCTTCACTTGACGGTAAGGGCTTCATCTCGTTCCAGCATCGGGTAGCGCTTCAGTTCAGTCCGGGGTTCTGGGGGGCAGCCGTGCCGCGGGAGATCCGTCTATCGGGCCCGGGGGGCTCCGCTGTCTGGCAAGGAGCGGCGCCGGAGTTCAGCAATAACTGGGTTTCGGTATCGGTCAAGCTCGACCAAGCCGAATGGACCGTCACGAGCGGGACCTGGCAGAACCTGCTTGATCAGGTGACCGCGTTCGAAATCCGTGTGGATCACTTCAACGATCTGTTCGGTGTTGAGCGGGCTCAATTTGACAGCGTCCGATTGCTGCCAGGGGTCCCGGTCGGCGAGTAGCTGCCGCGGTTATAATGCTGGGGCCTTCATTAGTCGGTTAGGAGGACTCCGCCGTGACGTACACCAGACGAAGCTTTGGACAACTGGCTCTAGGCGCCGCGCCTGCGGCAGGGCTCTTGCAGCCTCTCATCTGCGCCGCCCAGAACAAACCCAATTCGCTCTTCGACGGCGTGCAAATCGGCGTGATCACTTACAGCTACCGCACGATGCCCGATCAGAGCGCGGAAGCGTACTTGAAGTACATCGTCGATTCAGGGGTCAGCGCAATCGAGCTGATGGGCGATCCGGCCGAGAGCTTTGCCGGAAGGCCCGCGCAACCGCGGCGCGGCGGTCGGGGACAAGAGCTTACGGCCGAACAACGAGCGGAGATGGAGTCGGCGCGGAAGGCCCTGAAAGAGTGGCGTCTGTCGGTCTCGATGGATAAGTACAAGGCGTTGCGCAAGATGTACAACGACGCCGGCGTTTCGATCTACGCCGTCAAAATCATGAGCACGAATATGTCCGACCCAGAGCTAGAGTACGTGTTCAACGTCGCCGAGGCCCTGGGCTGCACGCACACGACGCTGGAGCTGCCCACCGAGGACGCGCAACTCAAGCGCCTCGGCGACATGGCCGCCCGCCGCAAGATCTACGTCGCCTACCATACACACGCGCAAGGCACGATGACGGCGTTCGACCGCGCCTTCGAACTCTCCCCCGGCAACATGGCCAACGTCGACTTGGGCCACTACGTCGCCGGCGGCAATGTGGGAGGGAGCACTTTGGATTTCCTCCAAAAGCATCACGCACGAATCTCCAGCTTCCACCTCAAGGACCGCCAGACGCCCGAGCACGGCGCAGGCAATCTGCCTTGGGGGACGGGAGACACGCCGATCAAAGAGATCCTGCAACTGGTGAAGAAGAGCGGCTGGAAAATGCCCGGCTCGGTTGAGCTTGAGTATCAAGTTCCGGAAGGCTCCAATCCGGTAGCCGAGGTCAAGAAATGCGTCGAATATTGCCGGGCGGCGCTGGCCTAGCGCAAGGCGAATCGGAAAGGTGATTGAGGTAATCATGCGAGCAAGTTTGAGTCTGGCGGGGATCTGTCTCCTCGCGCTGGGGTTTGCAGCGGCCCCCGCCGCGGCCCAGGGACCTCCGCGCGGTCCCGCGACGTTTCCCGCGCAACAGCGTCCTCCGGGCGATCCCACGCTTATTGCCCGCGGTGAGCAGCTATACGCCGTGAACTGTCTGTTCTGTCACGGCGCGGACTTGCGAGGGGGCGACTCCGGGGGGCCGAACCTGTTGCGGTCGCGATTGGTGTTGAACGACCAACAGGGCGAGTTGATTGGGCCGCTCATTGTCGGCGGCAGCCAAACTCAAGGCGGCGGCATGATGCCGGCGATCCCGCTGCCGGAGGCCGACGTCCGCGCGCTTGCTGAGTATTTGCACAGCGTCCAAGCGTCGATGCGCGGCCAAGGCAATCCGCCCTCCGAAACCGTGGACGAGCTGGATATCCTCCTCGGCGACGCGGCGGCCGGCAAGGCCTACTTTGAAGCGACTTGCACCTCGTGCCACAGCACCTCTGACATGGAAGGAATCGGGGCGCGCTTCGAAGAGCCCAAGGACTTGCAAAACTTTTGGCTCCGCGGGGCCGAAGGACGCGGGCGCGGCGCGGCTCCCGCCGGCTCATCAACCGTGACCGTCACAACAGCCTCCGGCGACGTTGTCCAAGGCGAACTGATTCGCTATGACGACTTCTTCGTGTCGTTGCGCGATGCCGACGGCGAGTATCATTCGTTCACGCGCCGTAACGGCGCGCCCAAGGTTGAGGTCAAAGACCCCGCCGACGCTCATCTGCAACTGCTTCCGAAGTACGCCGACAAGAACATACACGACGTAACGGCCTACCTGGTGACTTTGAAATGACCGCCAGAAGATTATTCCTCGCGGCTGCGGCATTGATCCTCGCGCCCGGCTTGCTGATCAGCCAAGACGAAGGGGTGTTGCTCAATCCGGTCGACATCTACAAGCCGCTCGCGGAATCTTGGCCCGTTTATTCCGGCGACTACACGGGACGACGCTTCAGCGCGCTGAAGCAAGTCAATCAAAGCACGGTCAAGAACCTCACTCTGGCTTGGACGGAAGAATTGACCGCGGGTCCTCCGGGCGGCGGCGGATTCCGGGGCGTAGGCGGCACGGCAGCTCCGGTAATAGTCGGCGGCGAGGGCACGGGAGAATTCACCACCGGCAACAACGCCAACGTCAAGGGCTCGATTCTGATGGTCAACGACGTGCTGTACGTGACGTCGCCCGATAACGTGTGGGCCATGGACGCCAGGGACGGCAGCCTGTTGTGGCGCTACTTCTGGAAAACGCGCGGGGGCACGCACATCGGTAAC
>CAMPKL010000177.1 GCA_946887065.1 uncultured Bryobacterales bacterium | reverse complement strand
CGCCCTCACGGCGAAGACTTGGTACTGGTTCGAGATCGACTGTCCAACTGACGAAGTGCGGATGGTCGGCTCTCTGTTTACGAATTAACGGACGTCGCGCTGGCGGCGAGCTTCGGCATCGCGGACTTCGTCTTCGGACATGCCCAAGTGGTGGGCGAGTTCGTGCCAGAGAGTGTCGTAGACGAGCGTCCAAACATCCTGTGGGTTGCGTGCCGCCCGCAGGATAGGCCCCTCAAAAAGCGTGACGCGGTCGGGCAAGGCCATGGTGTAGCCATAGCCTCTGCGATCCAAGGGAACCCCTTCGTAAAGTCCAAAAAGGGTGTACCCGGATCGAACTCCGCCGTGCTCAAGTTGCTCGCGAGTGGGCTCATCTTGCACGAAAACGGCAAGATTTTCAAAGCGGTCGCGAAAACTGCTGGGGATGGCCTCCCATGCTTCATCAACCAGTTCTTCGAATCGCTTTTTCGTCACGGCACAAAGCCCTAGTTACCGCATTCTAGCGGGCTACGCACTCAGACCGGTTTCGGTACGATCAGTGTTTGAAGCCTGAGCGTATGCCTCTGACCGCTGAAGGACAGCGCCTCGAGGAGAGCCGTGAACGGAAGGCGCACTGGAAGCGATGGGGTCCGTATCTCAGCGAACGGCAGTGGGGGGTCGTCCGCGAAGACTACTCCGCCGCCCAACAAGCTTGGTGGTCCTTTCCTCACGAACATTCCCATTTGCGCGCCTATCGCTGGGGTGAGGATGGCTTGGCCGGTATCTCGGACCGCCGGCAGTACATCTGCTTTTCGCTTGCGCTGTGGAACGGACGCGATCCCATCCTCAAAGAGCGGCTATTCGGGCTGACCGGGCATCAGGGCAACCACGGCGAGGACGTCAAGGAGCTCTACTACTACCTCGATTCCACGCCGACGCACTCGTACATGAAATATTTGTACAAGTACCCGCAGGCGGCCTTTCCGTATCGGCAATTGGTGGAAGAAAATGCGCGGCGCGGAAAGTTGGAACCCGAGTTCGAGCTCGCGGACACGGGAGTATTCGACCACGACCGCTATTTCGACGTGTTTGTCGAGTATGCCAAGAGTACGCCGGAAGAGATTGCGATCCGCATTACGGCCTACAACCGGGGGCCGCAGGAGGCGGAACTGCACCTACTGCCGACGATTTGGTTCCGCAATACTTGGGCTTGGGGCAACGGGGCGAGCAAGCCGGAGTTGAGAGCGGGGCTGCGTTATCCCAACGCCGGCACGATCGAAGTGGAGCACGAGTACTACGGGCTGAGACAGCTCGTTTGCGGCGGCAACCCCGTACTGTTATTTACAGAAAACGACACGAATAAGCGGGCGCTCTACGGGCAGCCGAATGATGTGCCGTACACGAAGAACGCCTTTCATGACTACCTGGTCAGCCGTTCTAAGATCGCGGTAAATCCGGCGCTAAAAGGAACCAAGGCCGCCGCTCTCTACCGGGAGCGAGTTCCAGCGGGCGGATCGCTCCAGGTCGAGCTGCTGCTCACGGATCAGATGGGCGAAGCTGCGCTCCAACACGACGCTCTATTCGAGTTGCGGCGCACCGAGGCCGACGCCTTCTTCGCACGTCGAGCCGCGGCGCCGGGACTCTCCGAAGATGCTCGGCGCATTCAGCGTCAAGCCTATGCGGGATTGCTTTGGAGCAAACAGTTTTATCACTTCGACGTCGCCACCTGGCTCCAAGGAGATCCGGTAGGCCCGCCCGCGCCGCCGAGCCGGCATGTCGGCCGTAATTCCGACTGGCGTCACCTCTACAACGAAGACATCATTTCGATGCCGGACAAGTGGGAGTACCCCTGGTATGCGGCGTGGGATTTGGCCTTCCACTGCGTTCCGCTGGCTGCCATCGATCCGGACTTCGCCAAGGAGCAACTCATTCTGCTGTTGCGCGAATGGTACATGCATCCTAACGGGCAAATACCGGCCTACGAGTGGAATTTTTCGGACGTCAATCCGCCCGTTCATGCTTGGGCGGCGTGGCGCGTGTACAAGATTGAGAAACGGATCAGGGGCGAGGGCGATCTGGGCTTCCTGGAGCGCGTCTTCCACAAGCTGTTGCTGAATTTCACCTGGTGGGTAAACCGCAAGGATCCGGACGGCAACAATTTGTTCCAGGGCGGCTTTCTGGGGCTGGATAACATCGGTCTATTTGACCGCTCGAATATACCGCCTGGCTTGCGGTTGGCTCAGTCGGACTCGACGAGTTGGATGGCCATGTTCTGTTTGAACATGCTGACGATCGCCTTAGAGTTAGCGCAGCACAATCGCTCCTACGCCGATGTGGCGAGCAAGTTCTTCGAGCACTTCGTCTACATTACGCATGCGATGCATGGTTTCGGGCGCGACTCGTTGGAATTGTGGGACGAAGAAGACGGATTTTACTACGACGTGTTGCATCGAGAGGATGGAACCGCGGAGAAGATGCGGGTGCGTTCGATGGTGGGCCTGATTCCGCTGTTCGCGGTGCAGACGCTGGAGCCTGACGTCGTGGATGCGTTGCCGGGATTTAAGCGGCGCATGCAGTGGTTCACCGACAACCGGCCGTGGTTCCGGCAGCATCTGACGGAATCGACCACGGTGGACGGGCGCACGAGGCGGCTGTTGTCGGTCGTCAATCCGAAACGATTGGAACGCATCCTGAAACCGATGTTGGATGAAGAAGAGTTTTTGGCGCCGCATGGGATTCGGTCGATGTCGCGGTTTCACAAAGAGAATCCCTATTCGGTCGAATTGGACGGGCGGACGTATCAGATCGAGTACGAACCGGCGGAATCGAAGACGCACATGTTCGGCGGCAACTCGAACTGGCGCGGGCCGGTGTGGTTTCCGCTGAACTATTTGTTGATCGAATCGCTGCAGCGGTTCCACCGCTACCTGGGAGACGACTGGAAGGTTGAGTTCCCGACAGGGTCGACCGAGTCAAAGCACCTCAACGAGGTTGCGGCGGAAATCTCGCGGCGTCTGGGCAAGCCGTTTTTGAAGGAGGCGTCGGGAAGGCGTGCGATTTTCGGCAAGGTTGATTCGATTCATGCCGGCACGCATTTCCGCGATCTCTTGCTGTTCCACGAGTTCTTCGATGGTGACACGGGACAGGGCTTGGGAGCATCGCACCAAACGGGCTGGACAGGGTTGATCGCGAAGCTGTTGGAGCAGTCGGGGGAGAGGGACCCCGCGAAGGGCTAGGAGATGCCGCGCGATGGCAGGATTTCTAACCCGCTAAAATACGGGCGGAGTCGAGAACCGGAGAAGGAGCGTTATGCCGGAAGCCGTGATTGTAAATTGCCTACGAACCGCCGTGGGCAAAGCCCCTCGGGGCACGTTGCGGGCCACTCGCCCGGACGACATGGCGGCAGCCGTCATCCAGGAACTGCTGGCGCGGACGCCCGAACTCGATCCCGATGAAATTGACGACGTATTAATCGGCTGCGCGATGCCCGAGGCCGAGCAGGGCATGAATATGGGCCGCGTGATCGCGTTGCGGGCGGGATTGCCGGATTCGACGCCGGGCGCGACGGTCAATCGGTTTTGCTCGTCGGGTCTGCAAACGATTGCCATGGCGGCGGAGCGGATTCGCGGCGGCGGATCGGAAGTGATGATCGCGGGCGGCGCCGAATCGATGAGTTTGATTCCGCCGGCCGGTCACAAGTTGGCCCCGAACCCTTGGCTGATCGAGAGACTGCCCGAGGTCTACATCAACATGGGTCTCACGGCGGAAAACGTCGCACGGCTGCACGGCATTAGCCGCGAGCGGGCCGACGCATTCGCTCTGGCCAGTCATCGGAAGGCGGCGGCGGCGCAGGATGCCGGCGCGTTTGACGATGAGATTGTGCCGCTGGACGTCGAGTTCGTCACGCCGTCGAATAACGGCAAGCCGCGACGGCAGGAGCTGCGCTTTGACACGGACGAGGGAGTGCGGCGAGACACTTCGTTCGAAGCGCTAGCCGGGCTCAGGCCGGTGTTCCATGCCAAGGGGCAGGTGACGGCCGGCAACTCTTCGCAGACGAGCGACGGCGCCGCGGCGGCGATTGTGATGTCCGCGCCGCGAGCCAAGGAATTGGGGCTGAAACCGATGGCGCGATTCGTCAGTTTCGCCGCGGCCGGAGTGCCGCCGGAAATCATGGGCGTTGGGCCGGTGGTGGCCATCCCGAAGGCGCTTGGTTTGGCGGGGTTGAAGTTAAGCGACATCGGCGTGATCGAGTTGAACGAGGCGTTCGCAGCGCAAGCGCTGGCGGTGATCGACAAGGCCGGCCTGAACCCGGAGATCGTCAATGTGAACGGCGGCGCCGTGGCGCTGGGACATCCGCTGGGGGCGACAGGATCGAAACTTACCGCGACCCTGCTGCGTGAAATGCATCGACGCAAGGTGCGCTACGGCATGGTGACGATGTGCGTGGGCGGCGGCCAGGGCGCGGCGGGCATCTTCGAACGGTTGGACTAACATGGCCAACGAAACACCCGCCGGCGGCGGATTTCTGATCGCGTCTACGGAACCCTCGTCGGCCTTCACGCCGGAAGATTTCAGCGCAGAGCAGCGCCAGACGAAAGCGACGGCGGATCGATTTATGGCCGAAGAGATTCTGCCCGTCATTGCACGCTACGAACAGAAGGAAGACGGGCTGGCGCGCGGGCTGATTCGCAAAGCGGGCGAACTCGGTCTGCTTTCGATTCTGGTTCCCGAAAAGTACGACGGACTGGAGATGGACCTCACGAGCCAGTTGCTCGTGGCAGAGTCGCTTGGCGGGTATGCGTCGTTCTCAGTGACGTACGGCGCGCATTCGGGCATCGGCACGCTGCCGTTGGTTTTCTTCGGGACGGACGAGCAGAAGCGGAAATATTTGTCGCGGATGGCCTCGGGCGAGTTGCTTGCGGCCTACTGCCTGAGCGAGCCGCAGGCGGGAAGCGACGCCCTGGCAGCGCGGACGACAGCGAAATTGAGCGAAGACGGTTTGCACTATGTGCTGAACGGTCAGAAGATGTGGATCTCGAACGGCGGCTGGGCGGACATCTTCACCGTGTTCGCGAAGGTAGACGGCGAGAAGTTCACGGCGTTTCTTGTGGAGAAGTCTTTCGACGGCGTGAAGCCGGGAGCGGAAGAACACAAGATGGGGATCCACGGCAGCTCGACCACGCCGCTGTTTCTCGATGGCGTGAAGGTCCCCGCCGGCAACGTGCTCGGAGACATCGGACGCGGACACGTCATCGCCTTCAACATCTTGAATATTGGACGGCTGAAGCTGGGCGCGTCATGCGTCGGCGGGTGCAAGACGGTGATTGGCGAGTCGATCCGTTACGCCAAGGAACGCAAGGCGTTTGGGCAGCCGATTGCGCAGTTCGGCGCGGTACGGCAGAAGCTGGCTGAATCGGCGATACGGACATTTGTGGCCGAGTCAGTGACGTATCGCACGGGCGGACTGATCGATCGACGGCTCGGCAGCGTTTCGTGGGAAGACCCGGAAGCGGCCAAGAAGATGCTTGGCGCGATCGAAGAGTACGCAATCGAATGCGCCATAGCCAAGGTCGTCGCGACAGAGGCTCTGCGCTATGTCGCCGACGAGGGCGTGCAGGTGCACGGCGGTTACGGCTTTCACCAAGACTATGCGGTGGAGCGCAGTTACCGGGATGAACGAATCAACCGCATCTTCGAAGGCACGAACGAGATCAACCGGCTGTTGGCGGTCGGCATGTTGCTGAAGCGCGCCGCGCAGGATCGTTTGCCGCTGATGGGCGCGGTTATGCAGTTGATGGCGGAGTTGGCTACGCCTTCCGGAGATATTGGAGCAAACGGCGACGGGCTGGCGGCCGAGGCGGAGCTCGTGGATCGCGCCAAGAAAGTCGCTTTGGTCGCGGCGGGCATCGGCTACCAGAAGTACGGGTCGAAGATCGAAGAAGAGCAAGAGGTCGTGTACGCCATTGCGGAGATTGTGATTGCGGCTTACTCCATGGAGTCGGCCTATTTGAGGGCGGAGAAGATCGGCGGCAGCAAGGGCGGCGAGACCGCTCGCGACATGGTGCGAGTCGCATCGCGGGATCTCATGGTTGAGATCTCGCGTAACGCCGAGATTGTCTTGGCGAATTGTCTGGAAGGCGCAAAACAGCAGCAGTACCATGGCGTTCTGCGGCGGCTGTCGCGTTATCCATTGGTCGACGTCATCGGAGCGCGCCGGCGCGTCGCCGATCGTCTGATCGAAGCTGAGCGATACACGCTGTGAGCGAAGCCACACCGGTTGCTCCCCGCATCGTCATCACGGTTGGATTGCCGGGCTCCGGAAAATCGACTTGGTTCATCGCTCGGGGCATCACGCCGCTCTCAAGCGACTACATGCGTCTACTGCTGTCGGGCAACGAAGACAACCAACAGATTCACCGGGAAGTCTTCGAAGGACTTCGAGCGTTGCTGGAGTTGCGGCTGCGCATCCAACAGCCGCTGAGCTACGTGGATGCGACACACTTGAAAAGGGTCCACCGCGTCCCCTACTTTGAGTTGGCGGAGCGGCACGGAGCAGCGGTCGAAGCGCTATGGTTCGATGTGCCCTTGGCGACTTGTTTGATGCGCAATCAAGCGCGTGATCGTCGCGTGGCGGCTGAGGCGATGGAAGCAATGGCGGCAGGGATGGAGCCGCCGACCGTGGATGAAGGGTTTTCTCAGATCACGCGCGTTGCGTTGGAGGCTAGACGCTAGTGTTCGCCAAACGCACCGATTGGCGGCAGGAGCCAACGCGCCTAGCCTCGCGGTTGAAACAACTGCGTCGCGAGAAGGCGCAAATCTTCGATTTGACGGAGTCGAACCCGACGCGCTGCGGCTTTGTCTATGACGAAGAGGCGATCCGTGAGGCCCTGGCGCATCCCAGCGTGATGGATTACGATCCGCAACCGCGCGGACGGATCGAGGCGCGCCAGGCGGTGGCGCAGTATTACAAAGAGCGAGGGACGCCGATCCCGACGGATCGAATCATTTTGACGTCGAGCAGCAGCGAGGCCTATACGTTCTGCTTTCGGCTGCTGTGCGAGCCGGGCGACGAGGTATTGATTCCCAAGCCGAGCTATCCGCTGTTTGATTTTTTAGCCGACCTGACCGACGTCAAGTTAGTTGGGTATCCGCTGCGCTACGA
>CAMPKL010000176.1 GCA_946887065.1 uncultured Bryobacterales bacterium | reverse complement strand
GCTCTGACGGCAGTGACGGCGGATTTCCGGTTTGGTTCATGGGTGTTTTCGCGGTTGTGGCAGTCGTCGCCATCGGGGCGATCCTGATGAACATCATCAGCGAGGGCGCGCTGATCGAGGGTGTTTCACGGGGGGCGATGACCGTTGGTGAGGGAATGAGATTGGGGTGGTCGCACTTCGGCGTTGTGTTGAGCATCAAGCTGCTGATGTTCGGCGCCGGCCTGCTGAGCGTCGGTTTCTTCGCGGCGCCCGGCTGGCTTTTCGCGCTCGGATTGATCCCGGGTTTGGCTGCAGCGTTGCTGGCGGTTCCCGCGGTTGTGGTCGCCGTTCCGTGGCTGATCACGCTCTACGTCGTGTACGCGTTCGCGTTGCGAATTGCCGTTCTGGAGAACAGACACGCCGTGGATGCGATTGAGAAGGCGCGTCTCTTCCTACACGGCCGGGTACTGGCGGGGCTCCAGCTGATTGCCGCCATGGTCGCGGGACATCTAGGGGTGGGCCTTGTGATGTTCCTGGCCCTGTTGCCTGTCGCGGCGATCGCGGCGGCGCTTTACTTCATGTGGGGCATGGCGCCGGCCATAGCGGCAGGGGTCGTGTTGGCGGCGCCTGTCGTAGTCGCGGCGGCCGGAATGCTCGGCACCTACCGCTCTTCTGTCTGGACTCTCGGCTACATGGCGGAGGCGCGCGGTTGATAACGACGGCCCTCAGCTGCCCGGACAGGCTGTGGCACTTCTTCGTACTGCTTTCATGGCAGTTCGGGGATGCCCCCGAGCCGCTGCCGGAAGAGGAGTTGCTGCGGGTCGTCGCGCTGGCACGGGACGGGGACCGAGCCGCGGGTCAGCGCCTCTACCAACAACTGGTGCACAAGGCGTATCGCACGGTGCGCCCCCTGTTCGCGCATGCGGCGGACGCGGAGGACGCAACGCAAGACGCGATGTTGGCTGTGCTGACTTCGCTCGATCGTTACCGCCCGCGCGACGGCGTACGCTTCACGGCGTGGGCGATGACGGTCGCACGCAACGCGGCGCGGAGGCGCTTCCGCCGCCGTCGACCGCAGCTAACGGACACCGGTGAGCTACCGGAGACGGCGGACGGCCAGGACCTTGACGCGGATTTGGATCGGGCGCGTCACCGCCGGGCGCTGCTCACGGCTCTCTCGGAACTGGACGCGCGGGACCGCGACGTCGTCTTGCTGCGGTACGGAGCGGAACTTACGGCGCCGGAAGTGGGGGAAGCGCTGGGCTTGAACCCGGCTAACGTTCGAAAGATCTGCGAACGGCAGCGGACGGCGCTGGGCGCACGATTGGAGGAGTTGCTGAAGTGACAGACGACGAACTCATTGCTGTTTGGGAGGCGCTCGAGCCTTCGCCCGATGCCCGCGCCCGCATGGAGGGCCGCGTGATGAGCTGGTTGGACGCCGCGCAGACGCCGTTGTTGACTGAGTGGCTGGCCATGTTCCGCGTCGCGCCGATTCGCGGGCTTAGTTTCTCGTTCGTCGCGGCCGCGGCTTTATTGCTCACCACACCGCTCGGATCGCTGCTGCAACTGCTGCCGTGATGTTCCGCAGGACGCCGTCGGGAACGTCGGGTAAAATGATTCCCGATGCGGTCAACTAGAAGGTCCATCTGCGCTGCTCTGGCGGCGCCGCTGTTCGCTGTCCGTTCATTGCGGGCCACCGAGACGGTCTCCTTGACAGGGGCGGAGCAGGCAGGCGAAGAGCTCCCGCGACTCAATAGTCTGTTGGTCAATTGGCGCGGGGAGACGATTCTCGAACATTACTATCGGGGAGCGCGGGCTACGCGGGCCGCCAACATTAAGTCGGCCTCGAAGACGGTCATGTCCGCGCTTGTCGGCATCGCCGTCGATCGCGGCATGATTAAGGGCGTTGACACGCCGATTGCGGAGTTCTTTCCGCAGTTGGCAGGCGATCCCCGCAAGTCCGCGATTACCGTCGACGATCTGCTGACCATGCGCTCTGGGTTGGAGACGACCAGCAACCGCAACTACGGTTCTTGGGTGTCCAGTTCCAATTGGGTGCGCTACGCACTGGAGCGTCCTCTGGTGCGCGATCCGGGGGCGAGAATGATCTACAGCACCGGCAACACCCATTTGCTGTCGGCCATCCTGACGAAGGTCAGCGGCAATACCTGGAAGTTCGCTGACGAGGCCCTGGCGCAGCCTTTGGGTTTTGACCTTCCCCGGTGGCCTACTGATCCCCAGGGCATCTACTTCGGCGGCAACGATATGGAGTTGACGCCGCGTCAGATGCTGGCTTTTGGCGAGCTTTACCTGAACGGCGGCCGCTTTGAGAGCAAGCAGATCATTTCCGAAACCTGGGTGCGCGAGTCGCTCAGGCCCCGTACGCGCTCGTGGCGCGACACGGAACGGCTGTATGGCTATTGCTGGTGGATCCGCAACCTGGGCGGATTCAGGACCTTTTATGCCTGGGGCTACGGCGGCCAGTTCGTTTTCGTCGTCCCGGACCTGGAGCTCGTTGCCGTCACGACGTCGTCGACCGCGCCGGGCGGCGATCGCCGCGATCACCTGGGCGGCATTTATGACTTGGTGGAAGATCAGGTTATTCGCCCAGTCGCCGCCGCCCGCCAAGCGGTCGCCGACTGACGGGCCTTGTTGCGATCTCGCGGAGGCCGCTGGGATAATGGGGTCCCTGGCGTACTGGCTTCCTCGATGGGAAGCCCCTGCACCCCGTCGTTGCCTGGTTGGTCAGCGTGCCTTGAGGCGGAGCCGTGCGTTTCGATTCTTACGATAACGAAGGTTTTTACGACGAGATGTTCGCGGCGGACGGCTCGGTGCGTCCGGAGTGCCGCGCCTTGCGCGACCGCATCCATTCGCTCTCTGACGGCGACTTCAAGCGGCGGCATAAAGGCGCCGAGCGGGCCTTGATGCGCATGGGCATCACCTTCAACGTCTACGGCAGCGAGCAGGCGACCGAGCGGATTTTCCCCTTCGACATTCTGCCGCGCATCGTCCCGGCGGAGGAGTGGGCGGTCGTCGAAAAGGGTCTGCAGCAGCGTATTCGTGCGCTGAATCTGTACATCGACGATGTTAATCACGCTCAAAAATCGTCAACGACGGCGTCGTCCCGCGGGAAATCGTGGAGTCGGCATCGGGTTTCCGCCGGCAGTGCATCGGCTTAAATCCGCCGCAGAATATCTGGTGTCACATTACCGGCACGGACTTGGTTCGCGACGGCGACGGCACGATCTACGTGCTCGAAGACAACCTGCGCTGCCCTTCGGGCGTTTCGTACGTGCTTGAGAATCGCTCGATCATGAAAGAGACGTTCCCGATGGTGTTCGAGGGCTTGAACGTCAAGCGCGTCGACGACTATGCGGGCCGGCTGCTGTCGATGTTGGAGTTCGTCACTCCAAAGAATTATGGAAGGCCGACGATTGCCGTGCTCACGCCGGGCAGGTACAACTCCGCTTACTTCGAGCACTCGTTCCTCGCAGGCCAAATGGGCGTGGAATTGGTCGAAGGCCGCGACCTGGTCGTTTCCGACGGTCTTGTTTGGATGCGCACAACGCAGGGCTTCGAGCGCGTGGATGTCATCTACCGGCGGATTGACGATGATTTCCTCGATCCGAAGGCGTTTCGTCCGGACTCGATGTTGGGCGTGCCTGGCTTGATGGAGGTTTACCAGAACGGAGGCGTGAACTTAGTCAACGCGCCCGGCACGGGCATCGCCGACGACAAGGTGCTCTACGCCTACGTGCCCGAGATTATCCGCTACTACTTGGATGAAGACGCGATCTTGCCTAACGTACCGACATTTCTGTGTTGGCGCGATGCGGATCGGCAACACGTCCTTGAGAATTTGGACAAACTAGTGGTCAAGCCGGCTGCCGAGTCCGGCGGTTACGGCATGATGATCGGCCCGCATGCTTCGAAAGAAGTACGCGAGGATTTCGCCAAGCGGATTCAGGGCAATCCGCGCAATTATATCGCGCAGCCGACACTCGATCTGTCTCGCGTCCCGACGCTAATCGGCGATAACTTCGAGGGACGGCACGTCGATCTGCGGCCGTACATTCTTTACGGCCACGACATCTACGTTTTGCCGGGCGGTTTGAGCCGCGTCGCCCTAACCAAAGGTTCGCTCGTAGTGAATTCGTCGCAGGGCGGAGGCAGCAAGGACACTTGGGTGCTAAGCGAGCCCCTAGAAGGGGATGGGAACTAGATGTTAAGCCGCGTTGCCGATTCCATTTATTGGATGAACCGCTACATCGAAAGGGCGGAGAACATCTCCCGTTACGTCGACGTTAACCTTCATCTGCTGTTGGATTTGCCGGAGATCTTTTCAGGACAGTGGGACGCACTGGTCAAGATCACCGGGGATCTCGAAGACTTCGAGAGCCGTTACGGCAGTGTTGAAGAAGACGCGGTCATCGAGTTTCTGACGTTCGATAAGGAGAATCCGAACTCCATCGTTTCGTGTGTCGGCGCCGCCAGAGAGTGCGCACGTTCGGTTCGCGAGATCATTTCTTCCGAGACCTGGGAAGCGGTCAACGAGTTTTACCTGAGCCTTAACCGCCGCTATGCGCACCGGCGCGCGGTGCGCGACCCACATGAGTTTTTCCGCCGCGTACGCAAGTCGTCGCACCTCATTGAAGGCGCTATGTCTGAGACCATGTCGCGAGGCGAGGCGTGGCATTTCTCGCGTGTTGGCCGCTCTTTAGAAAGGGCCGATAAGACGACGCGCATTCTCGACATCAAATACTTTTTGCTCTTGCCGGAACTCTCGCTGGTTGGAACGCCGATTGATGACTTGCACTGGAACGCCGTCCTGCGCTCGGCCAGCGCTTTCGAAATGTATCGCAAGATGCACGGCAGGGTGAGTCCGAAGCGCATCGTGCAGTTCCTGGTTCTCGACGGAGAATTTCCGCGCTCTGTCCGCTTTTGCCTTTTGGAAGCTGAGCGTTCGCTGCACGCGATCACGGGAACTCCCGGGCGCAGTTTCAGTAACAGCGCCGAGAAGCTCATCGGACAACTCGTCTCCGAGTTGGACTACACCGATCAGGACGCGATCATGAGCGCCGGTCTGCACCAGACGCTCGATTCCTTGCAAGCCAAAATGAATGTGGTCGGCGACGCGGTCGGGGAGACTTTCTTCTCAGCGAAGCCCGTTTCCGAATCCTTTGGCCAAAACTTCCGGGCGATGCAGTAGAGCCCTTGGTTAGAGCGGCTTGAGCCACACGTTGCGGACTTCGATTTTCATCGGGTCGCCGCGGTGCATCTGGATACCCAGGAGACCGCCCAGCGAGCGGTTCTTAAGGTCGTCGTCGATGACCATGCTCATGGCTTGACCGTTGACGATCTGAGTGAGGATGGCGCCGCGCGCGATGAGATGGAACGTGTTCCAATCGTCGACTTTGATCAATGCCTTCAGCGCCTCGCCGTCGCCCAGGGACCCTTGCACGGCGGGCAGTTTGCCGTCTGCTATGTGCGTGACTTGGCCGCGCAGAGCGAGAAAGCCGCGGCCTCGTTCTTCGTAGATCTGGCCCGTATAGCGATTCTCCGCGTCGATGTCCGCCTGATAGCCCTTCAATACCCACTTGCCGACATCGGGCAATTCGATGCTGCGGTACTGGATGCCGCTGTTGGTGCTGTTGATCTTGTATTCCAGCTTCAATTCGAAATCGCCTGGCGCTCCACCGCGCCAGATCAAGAACGTGTTGATCTTGACCGGATTCGCTGGCGTGCTTTCACCGACGATCGCGCCGTCCTTTACGCTCCAAAACGCAGGGTCGCCGTCCCAGCCCGCGAGCGTACTGCCGTCGAAGATCTGCGTGAAGCCGGTTGTGTCGGCGGAGATCGGCGTCGGCATTTTCGGCTGGGCTAAGGCGCTGCCGACGGTCAAGCAGAAAAAGGCGGTGAGGAGGCGGACAGACATGGTTGTTCCTTAGAAAACGAGGACGTCTTTCTTGGCTTCAATCTTGGCGAAGTCGATGCCGGGCACCTTCTTGAGGTCTTCGACTGAGGCGAAGTCGCCGTGCTCTTTGCGGTAGCGAACGATGGCGGCGGCTTCGGATCGCTTCAACGATAGGCGGCTCTCCATCTGAATGGCGCGCGCCTTGTTCATGTTGAGCGGCGGCAGCTCTTCCGCCGGGAACGACTTGCCTAGGTAGGTCACGACCGCGACCATTTCGTCCGGCTCAATCTTCGCGCCGAAGTCGATCATCTTCTGCACGGTGGCGCCCCAGCCTGCGTCGTCTTGCCGCAGCGAGACCGCCTTGGCGACGTCGTGGCAGGTCCCGCACAGGCGCTCGGTCTCGGCCTTGCCTGCGCCTTCCGGCAATTGAGCGAATCCGCAGACAGAGGAGAGCAGCAGCAGCGCTGCACCATGGGACAAAAGCTTCATGTATTTAGTCTAGTGCTCGATGGGGAAACCGAACGCGTACATGGTTCCGTCGTAGGTCGAAACGTAAATGCTGCCGTTGCCTGCCGCCAATCCTGCTCCCGTCGAGAATGACTGGATCGCTTCGCCGCTGTTCCACAGTTCCGTGCCGGTTTGACCGTTGAGGGCGTAGAGCGTCGCATGCGTAGAGCGTCGAACGCGTTCTGCTGCGTTGTCGCTGCCGCGGAATTCGCCGCTGGCCGCCGCGAAGACCACGCCGTTGACGATCATCGGCGGTAGGGGGGCGGCGATGGCCTTTGTCCAGCCGCGCTCCAGAGCGGGAGAGCCGTTGCGTTCGACGATCTTGTACGCATCGACGCTTGTTTCGGTCGAGGCGAGAATCCAAGTCACGCCCGATTCATCCTTCCACGTCGCCAGTGCGCTAGCGGGCGAGGAGCCTTTGGCGTCGAAGTATTGCTTCGATGAACTCTCTGGTGGTTGCACCTTAATCGTCCCGTCGCTCGTGGCCGCCGCAGCGTAGTCGCTGTCGTCGTAATCGATGATGATTGGCGTTGACGTGAGGCCGCCACCTGGCGACGGCAACGCCCAGCGGTTGTCGGTCGTGAGCGTTTTCGGTTCGAGAATCGCGATGGCAGCGTTCGAAGCGCCGACATAGGGCTTGCCATCCGAGCCCAAGGCGAATCCGAACATGCCACGGGTGGAGCCTTGACTATCCGGATCGGTCCAATGCGTCACTTCTTTCGTTTCCAAGTTCAGCGCCCAAACGCCGTCGGGGACG
>CAMPKL010000175.1 GCA_946887065.1 uncultured Bryobacterales bacterium | reverse complement strand
GCGCGACCTATCAACTGCGCAATTTCTCCCAATACGTTGGGCCCGTGCGGGCGGAAACGGCGGACGGCGAGCGAGTCGACGTGCGCAAGATCGAGCCGTCCCGCTGGCGGATCGCCTCAGCGCCCGCCGGAAAGATTCGATTGATCTATGACGTTCGGGCGGATCGCGACGGCCCGTTCGGATCGCAAGCTCGCTCGGACCGCGTCACCGTCAACCTGCCGCAGGTTCTGCTCTATGCCGTAGCGGAGCGGGACAAACCAGCCTACCTGAGGTTCGAGAACGTCCCAAAGCATTTTCGCGAAGCCCTGACTCTGCCGCGGTGGGGCGACTATTACGAGGCTTCCTCCTATGACCGATTGGTCGATACGCCGGTTCTGTTGGCCGACTTCAAAGAGGAGGTCTTGGACGTCGAGGGCAAGCCGATTCGGATCGTGGCCTGCGGCCCCGGCGCCGGCCAAAGGATGGGCGCCCTGCGCAGCACGGCCCGCAAGGTCGTCAAGGCCGCGATCGACCTGATGGGGGAGGATTCTTTTGAGGGCTATACGTTCGTCTACGTCTTCGCCCACGCCCCCGGCGGAGGCATGGAATACCGCGATGGAACGCTCATCTTCGGCCCCTCGGACTGTCCGACCTGCGGGATGGACGAGTTGACCGCGCATGAGTTCTTTCATCGTTGGAACGTCAAGCGTATCCGCGCCGCCTCGATGGAACCGGTTGACTTCAGCCGCCCCGTTCCCAGCCCGTCGCTTTGGTTCGCCGAAGGCGTCTCATCGACCTATGCGCGCTATCTGCTGGCGGTCGCCGGACTCACCACCGAACGCGACATGCTTGCGCGGCTGGAGCAGCGCATCAACCAATATGAGTCGCGGCCCGCACGGCTGATCCAGTCGGCCGAGGAGGCGAGCATCGACGCCTGGCTGGAAGGCGACCCTTCGTACCACCGCCCCGAGCGCAGCGTTTCGTACTACCTGCAGGGCGAGCTGATCGGCTATCTGCTGGACCTGGAAATACGCGGCCGCACGGAAAACCGCCGCAGCCTCGACGATGTACTGCGCCGCCTCGACAAAGACTATGCTCAGCAGGGACGGCTTTTCGAGGACACCCGCGGACTGATCGAAATCGCCTCCGACGTGGCCGGCAGCGACATGACCGCGGTCTTTGACGAGCTCGTGCGGACGGCGGCGCCGATCGACTGGGACCATTACCTGGGACGCGCCGGGCTGCATTTGGAGAGGATCAGCCGGACTTGGCGAGACGGCGGCATGAGCCTTGCCAGCCCGCCGGGAGAAGGCATCATGGTCGTCTTGGTCGATTCTGCGGGAGCAGCAGAAAAAGCGGGAATTCGCGTCGGCGACCGTCTCGTCGCAGTCGACGGTCAAAGAGTGATCGGCAGCGCAGAGGCCGTGCTGGAACAGCTGCGGGGCGAGGATAGCCCGCGGTCCGTGACCGTCGAGCGCGAGGGCGCCAAGATCACGCTGCGGTTGCACACAACGGAAAAGTCGGAAACCGTCCACCGTGTCGTTTCGCTGGCCCAAATTACCTCGGCACAGCAGTTGGTGCGCGATGGCTGGCTCAAACGTCAGATCACGAAAAGTTTGACGCCATAGCGAGGGACCGATCGCTGCTTATCGCCCCCTATAATTGAGAAGTCTTCGGCGCAGTCTCATGGGTTCATCAAACTTTGCAACGGACGCCGTGGACCGGGCGGTAGCCCAGGGCTACAAGTCCGCTCAGATGCAGCGTCCGCTAAACGCCGCCGCACTGGGTCTGTCCGTCGCCTTGGCTAGCGGGGCGGCGCTCCTGCTGGTTGGCACCTCTTGGTTCCCCGCGTCCCTGCTGTGGCTTGGCGCCATTGGCGGCGCGGCCGCGGCGGCGGCATCTTGGCGTATGTCGCGGTTATCGAACTACGAGATCGCGCGCAGTCTCGATCGCGAGTGGAAATCGAACGACCAAGTCTCCACGGCGTACCATTTCGCCGGCGATTCGCAAGAAGCCTCGGAAGTGGTGAGAGCCCAACGCGAGTTGGCGGTAAACGCCGTTGCGGACCGCGACGCCGCGGAGGCCTTGCCGTTGAAGCCGACGCCCGCGGTGTGGGTCGCGGCCGCTCTCGCACTCTCTGTTATTGCTTTGACCGGACTCCGCTATAGCGTCGCGCCTACGCTGGCGCTGGAATCGCCGCTGACTCCCGCCTTGCTTGCCGGCGAAGTTCGAGCCGAACAACAGCCGGATTCCGCATCGGACCTGGAGCAGAATTCCCAGGACGCGGCTAACGACAAGGCGATTGGCGCCGGAGAAGAATTGGCGGAGGCGAGAGAAGCAGCCGAACCGACTGCCTCTGCGTTCGATCCGACGCTCGCGAACACGGAAGAAGCGTCGATCGCGGAAGCCGAAGGTCTCGATGCGACGCCGAATGCCGGCGACGAGATGGATTTCCAGCAGCCTGGCGAGCAGTCCGGCAAGCCCGCGGGCGAACAAAACACTGAGGCGGACGAGCAGGGATCGAACCTCCAACGACCCGGCGACTCGCCCCAGAAGGCAGACGCAGACAGCAGTTGGAGCGAGAAATCGAACTCCCTGTTGGATCGGCTGAAGGATGCGTTGAAGCAACTCCGCGAGAACATGTCATCCGAACCGGCCCCGACGTCCGCACAGCAAGGGACCTCCGCCGCCGAGCAGAGTTCCGACTCCGCGGAATCGCCCCAAAGCGGTGAACAGCCTGGCGAGCAGGCGGCCGAGGGAGAGGGCGCCGCGGCTGAAGCTTCGATGGAGGCAGGCGAAGAACCCCAACAAGGAGCGCAGCAAGCTTCGCAAGGGAGCGGCTCCAAGAGCGGAGCCGGAAGCGAAGGAGACGGAGACTCCGCCGGCGCGGCAGGAGACGGCGACGGTTCGAAAGAGATCCAGCAGCAGCAGGCGCAAGAAGCCGCCTTCGAGGCCTTGGAGGAGTTCTATCTGCAGCGCGCCGAGGAACTGAGCGGCGACGTGTTGGTCGAGACCAACACCAGCGAAGTCTCCTCCGCGGCGACTCCTTACAGGCCGCAGCAAGCCGGCCCGCGCGAGGGCGCCGGCGCCGCCGTTCGCGACGAGGCTCCAGCCGCCTACCGAACGTTTGTAGAAAATTATTTTAGGGAAATCCGTTCCAAACAAGAGTGAGCATGGCAGCACCCAATACTTCACTACCGATGGTCTCCGAACAACTGCAAAGCGTTCGGGATGAAATCGGCAAAGTTATCGTCGGGCACGAAGAGGTGGTCGAGGGCGTTCTGACGGCCTTGATTGCCGGCGGCCACGTGCTGCTCGAAGGCGTTCCCGGACTAGGCAAGACCACTCTGCTCAGGACGCTGGGCGAGGCGATGCACCTGAAGTGTTCGCGGATCCAATTTACTCCCGACCTGATGCCGGCCGACATCCTTGGGAGCATGGTGATGCATGGAGGGGCGGCTGGAGAACGGGCTCTGCGTTTTGAGCCGGGCCCCATTTTTGCCAACTTAGTGTTGGCCGACGAGATCAACCGCGCGACGCCCCGCACGCAGTCCGCACTGCTCGAAGCCATGCAAGAGCGCACGGTGACTACCGGCAACGAGACCCATGGGCTCGAAAATCCTTTCCTGGTCATGGCCACGCAGAACCCGCTTGAAATGGAGGGGACGTACCCTCTCCCGGAGGCGCAGCTCGACCGATTTTTGCTGAAGATCCTCGTCCCCTACCCGGATCGAGCGGAGATGCAGACGATCGCGGATCGCACCCTGGCCGCCCAGCAGCCGAGCGTCCGGCAGACGATCGATCAGGGCCAGGTTCTTGAGATTCGCCGCCAAGCGAACTCCGTGTTGGTCGCTCCGCACGTGCGAGACTTCGCCATCGACTTGGTTCTGGCCACACAGCCGGAAAGCCCGCAATCCCATGAGGCGGCTCGCAAGTACGTGCGCTATGGCGCTTCGCCCCGGGGCGTGCAGGCGCTGCTGCAGTGCGGCCGCGTTCGCGCGCTGCTTCGAGGCCGCTTGAATGTCTCCGAGGAAGACGTGCGCAACCTGGCCGGCAGCGCACTGCGCCATCGCATCATCCTCAACTTCGATGCGCACGCCGAGGGCAAGACAGAGGACGACATCCTCCGGGTGATTCTAGAGTCCCTCAATCGGAAATCGCGCGGCTAACAGGCTGCTAACCCGTTCGAACAGCGCCCGCCGCGAGTTCTTCGGCAGCCTTGGCTATGCCCGGCGGTCGCGAGTTCACCACCTGCTGATCGATGGCTTCCGCTAACCGGCGATAGCCCTTGACGATCTTGGAGCGTCGCTGCAGGAGCGTATCCAGCAAGGAAACCTCCGCGTTGGGGTCTTCGTCGACAGGCAGTTCGAGAACGACTGGCCGGCGCACGATCTGCTCCACTTTTTCCTTAGCCAAGGGCTTAGGACCGACCTTGTTCACGATGATTCCCAGATTCTTGACCTCGGCGCCGCCCACTTCCATCTCGTCGATGCGCCGCCGCGCCATCGTGGCCGAGATACGATCCGGATTGCATACGATGAACTTGAAGTCGGCGCGTTCGCGAATCACGCCGAAGACGTCTTCCACCACGTCCCGGAGATCTACGACCACCGACACGAATCGCCGGGCGGCGACGCACAACATCCGCACGAAGTCCCAGGACGATAATGCCCGGGTGGATCAGCTGCGGCGGCGGACCGTCAGCAGCATGTCCATGCCGCGGTCCGTCCAGATCATCTTCTTCCAGAGCTTCTCGCTCAGGTTGTCGCAAGCCTCCAGGGCTTGCACGATCGTCGGCTCCGCGTCGTGGTTAAACCAGAACGGCAGCGGACTGGACCGCAGATCCGCGTCGACCAACAACACCTTGCGATTGAATTGGTTTGCCAGGGCGCTGGCGACATTGAGAGCAATCGTCGATGATCCGCAGCCGCCGCTAGCTGGCTGAAAGGCAACGACGGGACGCCTCTGAGTCCCGGGACTCTTGATCGCCTTTTGGATGGCGACAAATACGTCGCGGTCCAGGTACGGCGCCGGCAGGATATCCTCGATGCCGAACTCCCTGGCTTCGGCTAAGAGCTCGTCGCTCGCCTCGGGTCCGTAACCGATCACCACCGTGCCTGGCGCGGCAACGACGATATCCACCGCTGTTTGGAATGACCCGCCTTGCTCGTTGACCTCGAGAAAGACGACCTGCGGCAGGTGCGTGTTCAGCATCCGCACGAGTTGATGCAACGGGGGCTTGATGTCCAGAATGTGCGGAATGGACAGATCCCGCACTCCCAGGCAGCAACGGTGGAAGTAATCCACATTGGAAGTGTTCGTCCCAAGAATGAAAGCTGTGAGCACGCAGATCGGACCCGATACACACCGGGTCGCAGTCAGTTTCGCTCCCGGTCCCCCGAGTCGTCAGTAAGGGTTTCCCCTCCTCGGGCCTTGGTAAACGTCCTAGGCGGAAAGCCGCCGTAGGCGGGACACGACAGCGGCCACCTTCTCGGCGGCATAGTCGATCTCTTCTTCGGTGTTTTGGCGGCCCAGCCCGAACCGCAACGAGGCGTGCGCCAGCTTCTCAGGCACTCCGATGGCGCGAAGGACGTGGCTCGGCTCGGGAGATTCAGAAGTGCAGGCCGACCCGCTCGATACAGCCACGTCGTCCAAACCCATCAGCAGCGATTCGCCGTCGACGCCGGCAAAGCTGACGTTGAGATTGTTCGGGAGCCGCCTGTTCAGTGATCCGTTCACCTGTAAACCATCGAGTGCGGCGAAGAGCTTTTCCTTCAAGCGATCGCGGAGGCCGGCAAGCCGCTGTCCCTCAACTTCCATCTCGTGGCGGGCGATGTCGCCTGCGGCGCCGAGTCCCACGATGCCAGGCACGTTCAGCGTGCCGGATCGCAGCCCGCGCTCATGTCCTCCTCCGTCCATCTGCGCGGCTAGCTCCGCGCGGCGGCCCCGCCTTCTGACGTAGAGCGCGCCGACGCCCTTCGGCCCATAGAATTTGTGGGCCGACAACGAGAGCAGGTCAATCGCATCGCGTTCCACATCCACGCCGACCTTGCCGACCGCTTGAGCGGCATCGACGTGGAACAGCGCGCGCTTCTCACGGACGATGGCGCCGATTTGGGGGATCGGCTGCAGCACGCCGATCTCGTTGTTGGCGTACATCACCGAAACCAGAAGCGTGTCGTCGGTCAACGCGTCCGCTACTCGTTGCGGGTCGAGAAGTCCGTCGGAGTCGACGGGCAGCACAACGACGTCAAACCCCATACGCCGCAGGCGCAGACAGGGGTCCAGGACCGCTTTGTGCTCGGTCGCACAAGTGATGACCCTCCCCGATGCTCTACCCGACGCCTCGACCGCTCCGCGGATCGCCAGGTTGTTAGACTCCGTGGCGCCGCTAGTAAAAACGATCTCGCGCGAACTTGCGCCGACCAGTGCCGCCGCCTGATCTCTGGCCCGTGAAACCGCCTCGCGGGCTCGCCAGCCGAAGGGGTGATTGCGGCTCGCGGCATTGCCGAACATCTCAGAGAAATAGGGCGTCAACGCTTCCAGTACGCGTGCGTCCACGCGAGTCGTCTCCTTATGTTCTAGATAGATCGGCAGCGTCAAAATCTAATTCGTGCGAACCGTGCAACGAATACCTAAAAGCAAACGAAGTACTCGGGTAACGTGCACCCACGTTGCGTAACAGAGCAGGAAAAGCGCGGCGAACGGGAGGGCGGCGAACCAAGCCATGGAGCGGACCGTGGATTCGCCGCCCAGTCCGCTGCGCTGCTGCAGCAAGGCGACCGCATTGGTCCAGTGGCCCCGGTCGATCCAGAAAAAATCGACGTTCTCATTAAGCACCAGGAACTTGGCGGGAACGACGATAATCGCCGCCAATTTCCAAAGCGCCATCGTCGAATCGCCGGACGACAAAACGCCCGCGACCGAATACCCGCCGCGCCGAATCCGGCGCAGAATGGCCAGCCGCCGTGAAAGCGTGCGGGCCTCGGACACGTCGCCATAGGTCTCGGCGCCCAATGGGGGCGTCCGCCTGCAGCCCAACACGTCGATCGGAACGCCGGAGCCAAAGGCCTTGCTCAAGCAGACGACGGCTTTTTCGCCCAATTCCCGCGAGCCGCTCTCAATCAGCAGGATTCGCGTAACGGGCGGAGTTCGTCTGGTGAGGAGGTACCGCACAGGAACATTGTAGAACCGCAGCCG